>CAURWS010000157.1:0-7639 GCA_963528485.1 uncultured Pseudomonas sp.
GTTGAACCCCGTCTCAGAAATCCCGCGACTGGTCGGCAGGTAGTTGCCGATGAAGCTGGGGTGCGGCCAGTTCGCGACAAGGTTGACGACACTCGACTTGCCGACGGGCGTGATCTGCAACTGCCCGGTGCCTTGCAGGCGAACGTCGAAGGCGAAGTTCAGGCGTTTCTCGTCGACGCCGCTCTCCATGGGCAGGGCGGCGCTTACGCCTTCGCCGAGCAACGGCACATCCGTGCCGGGAACGAAGTCCTCTTCCTGATCATTGAGTGTCAATTTCAGGGAATTTTCGATACCGCGAACGTCCGAGATGCCAACGGCCAGAAAGGGTTGGTCGAACTGATAGTTGGCGAAGTCATCGCCCAGCCCGAAGTGCCGGGGCAGGACGAAATGGCCGCTGACCTTGTTGTCCGCGTGGTACAGCCGCGCTTCATAAATGCCGCGCGACCGCACTTCGGTCTGCACATCGCCATCGAGCTGAAACTGCTCGGGGAGAAAATACAGCCGGCCTCTTTCCTCCACCGTCTCCTGATAGCGCACCGGGCTTTCGGCGTTGGGTTTCCACACCTTGGTGAACTTGCGGTAAGGGACGATCAAGAGCGGCCCGCTCAATTGCTGGCTGTAACTGGAGCTGCGGGCGATGTCGTGCAATACCTCGTCGCGGCGGTTTTGCCGATCCTGAATCAGCCCGTTGATCATCATCAGCGGAATCAACAACAGCAGGATGAGCAGCCCGATCATCCCCAGCTTGTACAACGTGATGCCTTTGTTCATGGAACTCTCCCCGTGTTGGATGGGGTGAGTGTGGGAGGCGGGTGTGGAGCGATGATGGGGCGAATGTGGAGATTGTGTGGAGATCAGGGCAGCCAGAGACTCACGAGCACGCCGCCTTCGACATTGCCAATCTGCAGCGCGCCGCCGTGCAGCTGCACCACTTCCTCGACAAAATTCAGGCCCAGGCCGGTGCTCTTGCGGCCGCTGTCGGGCCTTGGCAGGGAATAGAAACGCTCGCTCAGCCGAGGCAACGCGTAGTCCGGGATGGGCTCGGCACTGTTGAACAGCGACACCCTCCACCGTTCGCCGTCGCGCTGGGCCACAAAGCGCAACGTGCCGTGATCGGGGGTGAAATCCAGCGCGTTTTCCAGCAGGTTGGCGAATGCCTGACGCAACAGGAATCGCTCGCCAGTGACCTTCAGGTCGGCGGGAATCAGTTGCTCGACGTTGAGCCGCTTGCGCTCGATCCGCGCGCTTTGAGCGCTCAGCAGCTCATCGATCAAATCGGCTAGCGGCACAGCGACATGCTCTTCCAACGTTTGGCGCTGCTCGACCATCGCCAGGTTCAGCAGCCGCTCGATCAACTGCTGCACCCGCGCGCTCTCGCTGTCGATGTTGCCGATGAAGCGTCGGCGCTGTTCGAGGGGCATGTCTTCGTGAAGCAGTTCCGCCGCCCCGCGAATGGCCGCCAGCGGGCTTTTCAATTCGTGGGTCAGGGTGTGCACATAGCGCTCGACGTAGGCCTTGCCTTCGAGCTGGGTGCGCATGTGTTCGACCGCCGCCGACAGCTGTCGCAGCTCGCCGCCGCGATAATGCGGCAGCTCGACCCGGCGCCCTTCGCTCACGGCCTGGGCGTAATCGGTCAAACGCCGCAGCGACTTGCTCAGCCACCACGACAACAGTGCGGCGAACAACAGCCCCAGCACAACCAGCCCCGCGCCGTACCACAGCAGGCGCCGCTCGGTGCGGTCGACGTAGGGCTGCAACGAGCTGTTGGGCTTGGCGACCGTGACCACGCCGATGATCTGCCCGTTGTCCCGGATCGGCGCGCCGACATGCATGACCGAGGTGTTGGGGTCGTTCGGATCGCTGCGGGTCGAGCGCGCGCCGTACTGGCCACGCAGGGTCAGCAACACGTCGTTCCAGCGCGAGTAATCCTGGCCCACGGCCTCGCCGCTGGAATCGAGCAAGACGATGCCTTTGGCGTCGGTGACGTAGATGCGGTTATTGACCTGATTCTTCGGCATGCCCCAGATCGTCGCGCCCGGCTGGCGCAGGCCATAGGCCTTGAGCACCTCGGGAAAGTGGCTCTGGCTCAAGGTGCCCTTGCTGACGTCTTCACGCAGCACTTCGGCCAGCAGGTTCGCCGTATCGACCAACGTTTCTTCGGTGGACTGACGCACGCCGGGGCGCACTTCCTTCATCACGGTGTTGAGAACGAAGTAACCGGTCAGTGCGATGAACAGCGCATAGAGCAGAAAGATCCGGATGCCCAGGCGCATCAGCTGCGGTCCGGGCTGTAGCTGTAACCGAGGCCGCGATGGGTCTGGATCGGCTCGGCGTCAGCGGCAATCAATCGCAGTTTTGCCCGCACGCTTTTGATGTGGCTGTCGATGCTGCGCTCGTAACCGACATCGCTCGGCACCCCGACCGCATCGAGCAGTTGCTCGCGGCTGAACACCCTTTGCGGTTGCTCCAGCAGGCAATGCAGCAGGCGAAATTCGTGTCGGGTAAGATTCAGCGGCTGACCGCGATAGCTGATCAAGACGCGATCAGCGTCGATCAAAAAATGACCATTACTGGCGGGTGACGCTTCAGGTCGAGGCGCCATGCGCTTGAGGATTGCCCTGACCCGCGCCGTGACTTCACGGGGGCTGAAGGGCTTGACCACGTAATCGTCCGCGCCGATTTCCAGGCCCACGACGCGATCGATTTCGCCATCGCGAGCGCTCAGAAACATCACTGGCACGTCGCTGAAACGGCGCAGCTGCTTGCAGGTTTCGAAACCGCTGATGTCGGGCAAACCGATGTCGAGGATGATCAGGTCGGCGGGGGTCGTGCGCTGATACTCGACAGCCGCCTGCCCCAGGGTCTGCCATGTGGTGCTGAAACCCTCGCCCTGCAAGGCATAGACGAGGGTGTCGGCGATGGCGGCTTCGTCTTCGACAATCAGAATGTGGGGCATGGCATCCGAGCACTTGGCGTAAAGCCGGAACGGTGCCGGATATCAGCCCCGCACGTCAATCCGCGCGGGCTTTCAGCACTCGGGTTTGTCGGCGGTGTAACGACGCGCCGGGTTCACCGCCGCGCCGAACTCACGCAACGCCTTGGCGCCGATCAGCAGCGGATAGTTGAAGTGGCTGCGGTCCACCAGATTGACCTCGACGGTGCGCTTGATATCGCCCAGGCACAGCTCAAGGTCCACGACCGGGCGCTTGGTCGGATCGACCGGCTCATCGTCGTCCTCGCCATCGGAGCGGCCCTTGATGCGGCTGATGCGCGAAACCTTGTGCTCATACACCTTGTTGTCGGCGTCCTTGGTGGCCAGGCGAAAACGCACCCAGTCGTCGCCATCGCGCTTGAACAGCTCGATGTCCTTGGCCGACAGCGACGCGGTCAGGGCGCCGGTGTCCATCTTGGCCTTGAAGGTCTCACCGAATTCGGAGACCTGAATGTACTCGTAGCGACCGTAAATCGTCGGATCGGCGGCCATGACAGGCAACGCCAGCAGGGACAGAAGCGCCAGAAGGGATTTCACGTAACAGGTTCCTCGCAATGGATGGGCGTTGCACGAGCCCGATTTTAGACCGCAACTTTGCGCATCGTTCGCATACAAAGAAAGAACGCTACCGTAACGTCCGGCAAGTGAAACATTTGTCGGCGACAGTCGGATTTGGCTGATGCGACGGACCTGCTTATCATTGCCCGCCCTTTTCATGACCACGAGTGATTTATGCGTCACCTGCTCACCGGAATCGCTGTCACCCTGTTGCTGCTGCTCAACACCCTGGTGCTGTTCGGGCCGTTGATGGTCTTTGCGCTGCTCAAACTGGTGTTCCAGAGCGAAATGCGCGACCGCTGTTCATGGGCGGTGATGTGGATTGCCGAGACCTGGAGCGAGATCAACAAGCTGATTTTCCGCCTCTGCCTGCCGACGCAATGGGAAGTCAGGGGCGACGAAGGCCTGCGCAACGACACCTCGTACCTGGTGGTCAGCAATCATCAATCGTGGGTCGACATCCCGGCGCTGGTGCAATCGCTGAATCGCCGCACACCGTTCTTCAAATTCTTCCTGAAGAAAGAACTGATCTGGGTGCCGTTCCTGGGCCTGGCCTGGTGGGCGCTGGATTACCCCTTCATGAAGCGCTACACCAAAGCGTTTCTGGCGAAGAATCCCGAGCTCAAAGGCAAGGATCTGGAGATCACTAAAGAAGCCTGCGAGCTGTACAAGCGCCAGCCCGTGACGGTGGTGAATTACCTCGAAGGCACGCGTTTCACCCCTGCCAAACACGCCGAACAGGCTTCGCCGTATCAATACCTGCTCAAGCCCAAGGCCGGCGGCGTGGCCTTTGTCCTCGCGGCGATGGGCGAGCAGCTCGACGCCGTGCTGGACGTCACGGTGGTCTACCCGAGCGAGCGCATTCCCGGTTTCTGGGACCTGATTTCAGGCCGGGTGCCCCGCGTGATCATCGACATCCAAACCCGCGAACTCGACCCCGCGCTGTGGCAGGGCGACTACGAAAACGACCCGGTGTTTCGCGAGTACGTGCAGGATTGGGTGAATCGGCTGTGGGTTGAGAAGAATGCGCGGATTGTGGCCTTGCGCGATGGTACCGCGCAGCGTGGGTAGCCCCTGCAGAACCCTGTGGGAGTGAGCTTGCTCACGAAAAACCCTCAGCGGCTATGCGGCCTGCATGTCGGTCTTCGTGAGCAAGCTCGCTCCCGAGGGCTCAATCGGGTCAGCAAGAGAGCGGCCTGCCTGGCACCCCATCCAACCCGACCACGGTCAGCGCCGCTGTAATCTGCAAAGGCTCCTAAAGGTGCAGAGGCGTGAAAACGATCACTTCGCCCCCCAAACCCCGCTCAACGCCGAGAGTGCCGAGCCGCCTGCGCCTTGCTGCCCCAGGTATTGCAGGATGACCGGGACAAACTGGCTGACCATGCTGCTGTCCATGCCCAGCGCGCTGAACGCCTTGTTCACGTCGCCCATGCTTTGCACGTTGCCCAGCGCATTGTTGACGGCCGACTGGCTGCCGGAGTTTCCGAGCATGCCGCTCAGGCCACCCAGACTGCCCAATGCCGAGGTGCCGGACAGTTGATCCAGGCCAGGAACTGACTGGCTCAATTGCGAGAAGTCGTTGCTGGAGAGTTTGTTCTTCGCCAGCCCCAGCAGCGCGCCGGTGCCGCCAACGGCTTGTTGCGGGGTGACGTTCAGTTGCGTGCCAAGGGTGTTGAGCAGGCCTGCGGCTTCGGGCGCTGCGGTGGCCTTCTGCTGGCCGCCGGTGGCGTTGGAAACGGCGTTCGCCGCGTCGTTCAGGTTGAAAGCGAAAACCGGGCTTGCGGCCAGCGCCATCAGGGCTGCCAGAGCCGCGCCCCTTGCGTTTTTCATTGAAACGTTCATTGCACCCACCTCACTTTCCAGCTCACATTCCAGGAACACCGGCCGTGGCCGGATAAACACGTGTTGGACCGCCCCCCGAAAAGAAGTTCAAACCGGCCGTTGTGCCTAGTGCTTGCCAATGACAGCGCAGGTGACTCGCTCAGGGCGTTGCGGTCTCCAGCAACCTTTGCGGCTCGAACGTGCGGGCCACCTGTCGGGTCCACAGCGCAGAACCCGCCGTGACCGGTGGTCGCTGGCTGAAGGCGTTGGCGAAGCGCTCGCCGTTACGCAGTTTCTCCCGCAACGTCGTCAGGCGGTAACCGCCCTGATGATCACGCTCCCAGTACAACGGCTCACTGAAGTGACGCACGTGTGTATCGGGCTCAGGCGCGTCGGTTACGGCCTGCAAATATTGTGACCAGGATCGATTCACCTGACTGACCTGTTCATCGCGTTCGTGCTGTGCATGTGACGTTGAGGCGGGAAGCCCCGCCTGAGTGATCAAGGCGAATCCGGAAAGCCAGGGCGACCACAAACCCGACGCATCACTGGCAACACACTCACCCGCTGCGAAGTCGTGTTCGCAGTCCTCCTGCTCGCGATAAGCCGGCGCGATTCGCATGTGTTGTCGATAAGCCGAACGGTACCCCGCCTGGCAGACTCCCGTCTGAAAACCCGCCCACATGCAGGCGTTGGCGCTTTCGAACAAGACTGTGGAGGTGATCCAGCGTGGCGCAGCCGAGGTCGAATCAGCGTTCGCCAGCAGCGTTGGCACCGTGAACAGACACATGCCGATGCACATCCGCACCGATGTTTTTAAAGCCCCGATAAACATGTATGACCCGCAACGAGAAAAAATCGGGCGCAGAGATAGCACGCTCAATCGACGATCAAGTCATCCCGCGTCGGGAGTCCAACATTCCGACTGCAAATACGGAAACAGCCTACGCAAGCAATGGCGACAGCTTACGACAGGCACAAAAAAGGCGACCCTGAGGTCGCCTTTTCACTTACCGCCAGCAGGATTACGCCGCGCTGAAGAGCTTGTGCGGGTCGATCACGAATTTCTTCGGAACGCCTGCGTCGAACTCGCCGTACCCACGCGGCGCGTCGTCGAGGCTGATGACCTGCACGCCCACCACTTCGGCGATGTTGATGCGATCCCACATGATGGCTTGCATCAGTTGACGGTTGTACTTCATGACGGGGGTCTGGCCGGTATGGAAGCTGTGGGATTTCGCCCAGCCCAGACCAAAGCGGATGCTCAGGCTGCCCATTTTCGCGGCCGCGTCGACAGCGCCCGGATCATCAGTGACGTACAGGCCAGGGATACCGATCTTGCCTGCAACGCGCACGACGCCCATCAGGGAGTTGAGCACGGTGGCCGGTGCTTCTTCCTTGACGCCCGCATGGCCATGGCCACGGGCTTCGAAGCCCACGGCATCGACAGCGCAGTCCACTTCAGGCTCGCCCAGCAGCGCGGCGATCTGTTCGTGCAGCGGGGTGTCCTGGGACAGGTCAGCGATTTCGAAACCCTGAGCCTTGGCGTGCGCCAGGCGAACCGGGTTGACGTCACCGACGATCACGACCGCCGCGCCCAACAGACGCGCCGAAGCGGCCGCCGCCAGACCGACAGGACCGGCACCTGCGATGTACACCGAGCTGCCCGGGCCCACGCCGGCAGTGACTGCGCCGTGGTAACCGGTTGGCAGGATGTCGGAGAGACAGGTCAGGTCACGGATTTTTTCCATGGCCTTGTCGCGGTTCGGCAGTTTGAGCAGGTTGAAGTCAGCGTACGGAACGAGGACGTATTCGGCTTGGCCGCCGGTCCAGTCGCCCATGTCGACGTAGCCATAGGCACCGCCCGGACGCCCCGGGTTAACGGTCAGGCACACGCCGGTGTGTTGTTCTTTGCAGGAACGACACAGGCCGCACGCCACGTTGAAGGGAACGGAAACCAGATCGCCGATCTGCAGGTTTTCGACGCCGGTGCCTTTTTCGATCACTTCACCGGTGATCTCGTGACCCAGCACCAGACCGACCTGAGCAGTGGTACGGCCGCGGACCATGTGTTGGTCGGAGCCACAGATGTTGGTGGATACCACGCGCAGGATGACACCGTGCTCGATCTTCTTCCCGCGCGGATCCTGCATTTTGGGATAGTCGATTTTCTGTACTTCGACCTTGCCTGCGCCGAGATACACCACACCACGATTACCAGACATGCTTTCACCTCGCTGAATTATTTTTATGGATACAGCTAAGCTC
>CAURWS010000158.1:0-7629 GCA_963528485.1 uncultured Pseudomonas sp.
GTGGTGATGTGTTCGAACACCACTTTGAGGGTCGGGAAACGCTCGACCACACGACGCATGTGCTCGTCGATGAAGATCTTTTCGCGGTCGAACACGTCGATGTCGCCGCGGGTCACTTCGCCGTGGATCAACAGCGGCATGCCGACTTCGGCCATCGCTTCGAGCACATGGAAGATCTTGTCGACGCTGGTCACGCCAGAGTCGGAGTTGGTCGTGGCACCGGCCGGGTACAGCTTGGCCGCGTAGACGAAACCGCTGGCCTTGGCGGCGCGGATGTCTTCAGGCTGGGTCAGGTCGGTGAGGTACAGCACCATCAATGGCTCGAAACGGCTGCCTTGCGGGCGGGCAGCGAGGATGCGCTGGCGATAGGCATCGGCTTGCTCCGCGTTGCGTACCGGCGGCACAAGGTTCGGCATGATGATGGCGCGGCTAAAGGTGCGCGCAACGTCAGCGACGGTATGGGGCAAAACAGCGCCATCACGAAGATGGATGTGCCAGTCGTCGGGGCGCAGGAGGGTCAGGCGGTCGGACATTGGGGGATTCCAGGCGGGCAAACTCGCTGGGAATGCTACCGGAAAAGACTCGTCCAGGCACTCGCTATCAAGTTTTGTAGGAAGTTACCGATAGACACGTGTAAGCGATAAATTTGTTTCGCGTGAAATTTTTAGTGGAGCCTCCCGTGCGCCAGCGATATCTAGCCCTGCTCAGCGTGTTTGCCAGCCTGCCGGCCATGGCTCTCACTTTCCAGACCCGTCTGGAGAATATCGAGTGGAAGGTAGAAGGCGACCAGTTCGAATGCCGTTTGAGCCAGCCAATCACCGATTTCGGCGCAGGCGAGTTCGTGCGTCGTGCCGGTGAACAGGCGACTTTCCGACTGAAGGCCAACGGTTACAGCCTGGCGTCGGGTTCTGCCACGCTCATTGCGGCCGCTGCGCCCTGGCAGCCCGGTCGGGGCGATCTTAATCTGGGCGCGGTGAAAGTCGGCAACGGAGAGATTCCTTTCAATACCAATCAGGCTCAGGCCGGACGACTCATCGCAGGCTTGATGGAAGGTCGCAGCCCGGTCATCCGCCATGCCTTGCGCGATGGCGGCGGGGCGATGGAAGTACGCCTGCTGCCGGTCAAGTTCAGCAAGGCCTACAGCGATTTTCAGCTGTGCACGGCCAAACTGTTGCCGATGAATTTCGATCAGGTGCGTCAGGCCGAGATCGGCTTCCCCGGCGGCGGCATCGATCTGGATGCGCCGGCCAGGCGTCGCCTCGATACCGTGCTGGCTTATATGAAGGCCGATCCGACGGTCAATCATGTCGAGCTGGACGGGCACTCCGACAACAGCGGCAATCGCCTGACCAATCGTGATCTGTCGCGCCGCCGCGCGCTGGCGGTCATGGATTACCTCAAGGCCCAGGGCGTGCCGGAAGAGCAGATCACCGTGCGTTTCCACGGCGAGCAGTACCCTCTGGTGCCCAACACCAACAACGCCAACCGTGCGCGCAACCGTCGGGTGAACATTCATCTGGATCGCGTCGCCGAGCAGAAGCCTGCTGCCGCGCCGGTATCGGCACCGGCTCCCGCCCCTGCAGCACCGCCCGCCGCTGCGCCTGCGCCAGCGGCCACGCCTACTCCGGCACCCGCTCCGACAGCGGCGAACGGCGCGCCAGCGGCCAAGGCCTGAGCCCATTCAGTAGTCGTATGGTCGACAGATTCTGTCGCTTCGTCGTCAGAAGCTGTCGCGACACTGTAAATCCACGTGTTTGAACGGTAGAATCAGCGGTTTTCCGTACAACGCGTTGGAGTGATGGCATGGCGGACGTTAACAAGGTAGTTCTCGCGTATTCCGGTGGCCTGGATACTTCGGTGATCCTGAAGTGGCTGCAAGATACGTACAACTGCGAAGTGGTGACCTTTACCGCTGACCTGGGTCAGGGTGAAGAAGTCGAGCCAGCACGCGCCAAGGCGCAAGCCATGGGCGTTAAAGAAATCTACATCGACGACCTGCGCGAAGAATTCGTGCGTGATTTCGTGTTCCCGATGTTCCGCGCCAACACCGTCTACGAAGGCGAGTACCTGCTGGGTACTTCCATCGCGCGTCCGCTGATCGCCAAGCGTCTGATCGAAATCGCCAACGAAACCGGCGCCGACGCCATTTCCCACGGCGCCACCGGCAAGGGTAACGACCAGGTGCGTTTCGAGCTGGGTGCCTACGCGCTCAAGCCTGGCGTGAAAGTCATCGCCCCGTGGCGCGAGTGGGACCTGCTGTCCCGCGAGAAGCTGATGGACTACGCCGAGAAGCATGCGATCCCGATCGAGCGTCACGGCAAGAAGAAATCCCCGTACTCCATGGACGCCAACCTGCTGCACATCTCCTATGAAGGCGGCGTGCTGGAAGACACTTGGACCGAGCACGAAGAAGACATGTGGCGCTGGACCGTTTCCCCTGAAAACGCGCCAGACAAGCCGCAGTACCTGGAACTGACCTACCGCAACGGCGACATCGTTGCGCTGGACGGCGTCGACATGACCCCGGCCACCGTTCTGGCGACCCTGAACAAAATCGGTGGCGAACACGGCATCGGCCGTCTGGACATCGTCGAGAACCGTTACGTTGGCATGAAGTCCCGTGGCTGCTATGAAACCCCGGGCGGCACCATCATGCTCAAGGCTCACCGCGCCATCGAGTCGATCACCCTGGACCGCGAAGTCGCTCACCTCAAAGACGAATTGATGCCCAAGTACGCCAGCCTGATCTACACCGGCTACTGGTGGAGTCCTGAGCGTTTGATGTTGCAACAGATGATCGACGCCTCCCAGGCCCACGTGAACGGTGTGGTTCGCCTGAAGCTGTACAAAGGCAACGTGATCGTGACGGGCCGCAAGTCCGACGATTCGCTGTTCGACGCCAACATCGCGACCTTCGAAGAAGACGGCGGTGCTTACAACCAGGCTGACGCAGCAGGGTTCATCAAGCTCAACGCACTGCGCATGCGTATTGCCGCGAACAAGAACCGCAAGTTGTTCTGATCGCGCCAACTAGCATCCAAGGTGCAACCCATTTTGGGTTGCACCTTTTTTTATCCCGTCGGATCAACTTTCCAATGATGTCGCCTCGTAGCCTGCTGCAGTTCGTGGCGACGCCGGCCTGATCGTTAGTTCGTGTCATCCTCATCATGCGCAGGAGAACATGAGGCGCCACGTGAGCTGTCCGGTTGTTGTGCTTCCTGCACGGACGTGTTGTTGAGCTCAAAGCGATAAGCCTTACCCAGATTCAAGACATCTCTTACGCTTAGTCCCAGCAACTGCGCGATCTCAGGGACCGTATACCCCAGCGTGGAATCGTGCATCGCATGGCCGGCGACAGCGTCGTCGACGGTAACGGGGTCGCGATCGCGCTGGTTTCGCGCGCCTCGAACAGGCCGGCTGTAGAGGATCTTGACGCCATGTTCGCTGGCCAGGCGCTTGATCTCCTTGCGGTTCATTCGTAATGAATACTGCAACGCAGAAAATCCGGCACCCTTGGCCACGAGGCCCTTCAGTTGCTCGATCTTGGCGCGCAATTGGCTGTCGCTGTCGGCCTCTTCAAGTGGATGCTTTGTTTCGGCGGGGCAGTGACGGGTTTCTCCCTCAGGCACCACATTAATGATGCCTCCCTCGGCGACGTAGGCTTCCACGGCTTCGGCGAGTCTGACCGGCGAGTAACTGGTTGCTGGATACACCCCTGTTTTCTGGGTCATGGTTTATTCCTTTGAACACGTTGATATATACGATCCGACGCCAGTTTGCGTCTTTGATCAAATAACTTTTACACGCTAGCAGGCATGTTCAGCGCGTCCTCATCCTGCTCGCGCTTGAAGTCCAGGCAAGGAAATTAAATGTATCACCGTAAATAATAAGGCAATGCCTACGACATAGCGTCGCAATGATAGTTGCCAGCTTGCGTGAATGATTGAAGAAAAAAGTAACGACTGGAAATAGGTTTGGCAAGTAAAAAATGTTTTTTTGATCATTTAAGCTAGTTTGAGTTTTGAATTCTTACACCCTGAGAATTCTGGTCTGCTAGTTGTGTAGTATTTTTCTTCTTTGTCGGAAGTTCTCTGGATTTGACCAGCCGTATGGTATTACGTGAAGGGCGCACGGGCCTTGTTTGCAATAATCATGTTTTGCTATCGATGTGTATGTGCCCGCAATAGTTGGAAATGGTGGATGTCGTGAGGTGGTCGAACACGGCGCGCAACCATGCAAATGGCCCTGAGCACGCAGGCAACCGTCAGGTTTCGGAATTTTCCGAATGTTATGTAGGCCATTTCTTTAAATAAATATGTATGGAGAATGATTTTTTTAAATGTGTATTTTTCGATGGCCTCTCCTGTAGGGCGAGAGTTGTAATTTGCAATGCTTTCTGATTGAAGTTGAGTGGCATGTACGAAAGATCGGCTTATGCTGAAGGCCTATACGCTCCCGTGGGGCTATATTTATTCGTGGAAAGCGCAGGGCGTGAATCTGCAGTCGGCAGCATGTCTGCCAACCGAGGCGAAAGACTGCCTGCGTCTCGACCATCCGCTGGCGCGGATGAGAGTCCAGGCAAGGAGTCGTTTTGGGTAAATTGAACAGTTTGAAGAGGTATTTGAATTATGAATGGGCATGCTGACAAAGCGGCTTAATTCACGTTGCCGTTTTCCATAACGCTGTTCCCTGTAGGGCGCTGTATGAAGACGCATCTGCAAAAGAGGGATGACCGATCTGAGAAGGTCGATGGATAAGTCAGGATTTGTAGGACTTTTCTGTTGCTTGAGTGGGAAAGGTCTTTGCCTGCTAGTCCAAAGGGAGGAGCGCCATGCAAAGCGGTAAACGACTAAGCTATTGTGCGGGCTCTGAAATTTCGAACAGCAAAGAATGGACTGCACATGAATAAAGTGTTGATCGTGGACGATCACCCCGTGATTCGGCTCGCCGTACGCATGCTGATGGAGCGGCATGGTTACGAAGTCATCGCCGAAACCGACAATGGTGTGGATGCGCTGCAACTGGCGAGAGAACATTTGCCCGACATCGTCATTCTGGACATCGGCATCCCGAAACTCGATGGCCTGGAGGTCATCGCTCGACTGGCGGCGATGACGCTGCCTTTCAAGGTCCTGATCCTGACCTCCCAGGCGCCGGGCCATTTTTCCATGCGTTGCATGCAGGCGGGGGCGGCCGGTTACGTTTGCAAGCAACAGGACCTCACCGAACTGTTGAGCGCCATCAAGGCGGTGTTGTCGGGGTACAGCTATTTCCCCAATCAGGCCCTGCACACGGTGCGCTCGAGCCTGGGCAACGCCAGCGAAGCAGAGATGGTCGATCGGCTGTCCGGTCGGGAGATGATGGTGCTGCAGCAGCTGGCGAGGGGAAAAACCAACAAGGAGATCGCCGACGGCATGTTCCTCAGCAACAAGACCGTCAGCACCTACAAGACGCGTCTGCTGCTCAAGCTCAATGCCCACTCGCTGGTTGATCTGATTGAACTCGCCCAGCGCAACGGGCTGGTTTAACCGCGCGTCATGAAGGCCGTTGTTATCGCCGTACTTGCCGAGGTGTTGCGCACCGCTTCAATTGAATTCTTGCCGACAGGCTAAAGCCTCTCAGGTCGTGGAGAGGCTTTGAAGGCGAAGGGATCAGAAGTCGAAGTCGTAGTCCGCCAGCTGCTTTTGCAGGCGACGCTCTTCCAGGAGGTTGTCGATGGTGCGACGTTTGCTGAGGTTGGTTTTTGCAGTTTCTACGGGTACTTGCGCGGCTTCGTCTGTGTCCGTGGACACAAAATCGTCATCTACGTCCATCTGCTCTTTGTCAGTACTCATGAAAGTTGACTCCAGCTTAGACTGTCATTGGCGCACCTTATAACGGCAAATCTCGACCGGGTAAAAAAGATTTTTTCAATCGATCAGCCTGTAAGAACGCGATCGCTCAATCATCTGAAGTCTTTTGCTTGAATTCGCACAGGTCTTCGATTCGGCAGCTGCCACACCGGGGCTTGCGGGCCACGCAGACATAGCGGCCGTGCAGGATCAACCAGTGATGGGCGTCGAGCAGATAATCCGTGGGCACACACTTCATCAGCTTGTTTTCGACTTCCACCACGTTCTTGCCGGGGGCGATGCCGGTGCGATTGCTGACGCGGAATATGTGTGTGTCGACTGCCATCGCCAGTTGCCGAAACGCCGTGTTAAGGACCACGTTTGCAGTCTTGCGGCCTACGCCGGGCAAGGCTTCCAGCGCTTCTCGGGTCTGCGGAACCTCGCCACCGTGCAGCTCGATAAGCATGCGGCAGGTTTCGATGACGTTCTTGGCCTTGCTGTTATACAGGCCGATGGTTTTGATGTACTCCGAGAGGCCCTCGACACCCAGCGCATAAATCGCCTGAGGCGTGTTCGCAACCGGGTACAGGCGAGCGGTGGCCTTGTTGACGCTGACGTCGGTGGCCTGTGCCGAGAGGATTACGGCAATCAGCAGCTCGAACGGTGAGCTGTAGGACAGCTCCGTTTTAGGATCGGGATTGTCTTCGTGAAGACGGCGAAAGATTTCCAGACGTTTTGCTGCGTTCATGAAGTGCGCTTTCTCAGGGAAACGTTCAGGTCAATGGGTGGCGTCAGGCTGTGCAGAGCGCGGTGCAGATCTGTGGTTTTACAAGGCATCGAGGGCTTGCAGTGTTTGCTCAGCTTGCGTGACCTCGGCGTCTAGCGCTGCAATCTGATCTGCAGGCGCTTCGGCCGTCTGAGCCTTTTTCAGCGCTGCGCGGCTCATGGCCAGCTGAATCTTGGCGCGATTAAGTGCTGCTTTATCAGGCTTCGCTGCGCCGGCTTCAATCGCCTGCGACTCAGGGGGTGGGCTGTTTGTGGCTGCCGAGTTCTGAAGTGCAGCCAGTGCGCGTTCCGCTTCGTCGAGCTCCTGTCCAAGCGTCACCAGCTGCGCGGCCTGTTCTGCAATTGGCGGATGGCCGAAAGCCTTGAGTGACTTATGCAACTGCGCCCGACTCATAGCCACCTTGATGCGTGCGCGTTTCAGCGCTGCATCGCTGTCAGCGGCTTTTTGCGCGCGAACCCGCTCGAGCGCAGCCTGCACAGGGTCGACCGTGACGAGGGTGGGTGCCTCGGCTTTCTGCTGACGGGCCTGTCTTTCTGCCTGGCGATGTCGTTCTTCGCGCTGCAATCGGGCGTTGCGTGCCTCGAACCGCTGGCGTGCATGACCGCGTTTCGCTGCTCGCGCCACTCGCTGGGCCTCATCGAACGCCAGGCCGCCTATTATCGGAACAATCGCGGGTGAGGGCAGAGGCAGCATGTCGATGCAGTCGACCGGACAGGGCGCCACACAGAGGTCGCAGCCGGTGCATTCATCGATGATCACGGTGTGCATCAGCTTGGCGGCGCCAACGATGGCGTCAACGGGGCAGGCTTGAATGCACTTGGTGCAGCCGATGCACTCGGCCTCGCGGATGAACGCGACCTGCGCCGGAGCGCTGCCACGTTCGGTATCGAGGGGGATGGCGGACACGTTGAGCAGGTGCGCCAAAGCAGCGATGGTTTCATCGCCGCCGGGAGGACACTTGTTGATCGCTTCGCCGCTGGCAATCCCTTCGGCGTAAGGCTTGCAGCCGGG
>CAURWS010000159.1:0-7616 GCA_963528485.1 uncultured Pseudomonas sp.
GTGTCACCCGGCGCGCAGGTGAAGTGGTTTTGTCCATCGCAGGAGACCTGTGGATAAATCGTCATGTCCTTTGAGACAACGATTTTCAGCTCACTGTTGCCGTCGACGACAATTGGCCGGCCAGAAAGGGTGTGCGGGTACATCGGCACGATGACGATGGCGTCCAGCTTGGGGTGCATGATCGGCCCGCCCGCCGACAGCGCATAGGCCGTGGAGCCGGTGGGCGTGGCCACAATCAGGCCGTCGGCCTTCTGGCTGCAGACGAACTGGCCGTCGATGTAGATCTCGAATTCGATCATGCGCGTGGATTTGCCGGGGTGCAGCACCACGTCGTTGAGGGCGTCGCCCTGGCCGATGGCTTCACCGTGACGGCGCACTTCGGCCTGGAGCAGGAAGCGGTTTTCCACCAGGTAGTGGCCGTCGAGCACCTCGGCGACCTTCACTTCCAGCTCGTCGGGACGGATGTCGGTCAGAAAGCCCAGGCTGCCGCGGTTGATCCCCAGCACCGGCACGTTGTGCTTGGCCAGCGCACGGGCGGCGCCGAGCAGGCTGCCATCGCCGCCGACGACGATGACCATGTCGCAGACTTCACCGAGCATCTTGCGCGAAGACGTTTGCATCCCGTGCCCCGGCAGGACCTCGGCGATGGCGTCTTCGAGAATCACATGCAGATGCCGCGACACCAGGAATTTCTTCAGCCGGCGAACGGTCTCCAGCACCTGCGAACTGCCCAGGCGACCAATGATGCCGATATTACGAAATTGCTCCATGGGGCTCCCGCAGGGTTCATGCCTGTAAAGAACGCGATTATGGGCGAAGGGGTCGGTAGCGGCAAACCAACAAACGCTATGCTGACAATGCCGCCCCATATTCCCGCCAACGTGCTCACTCCCACAGTGGATGATCGGCTGTGCCTGCTATTCTCCCCTGATGACCCCATTCCCGACCTTAGCCGCCCTGCCCCGTGAGCTGCGTACCCCTCAGGTGCGCGATCTGGCGTGGGCGATTGTTTCGCCGCCGATGCTGACTGTCACTGACTGGCCCCAGCGTCATCCCCTGAGCGGCAGCGACTGGGTGCAACATCCAGAGGGTCTGGAAGCTTTCCTTCGGCATCTGGATGAGCACAGCGAACCGCTGCTGGAATGGCTGGCGCGCAGCTCCACCCGCCGTCTGGGCCTGTATTACGAGCGGCTCTGGCAATTCGCAATCGAGCACGCGCCCGGTGTGGAGCTGATTGCCGCCAACCTGCCGATTCGCATCGAGGGCCATACCCTCGGCGAGCTGGACATGCTGCTGCGAGACAAGGACGGCGTTCATCACATGGAGCTGGCGATCAAGTTCTACCTCGGGCCGCAGGACGCCGACGGCCACGACCCGGCGAACTGGCTGGGGCCAGGGTCACACGACCGGCTGGACCTGAAGCTGGCGCACCTCAATCAGCATCAGCTGCCCATTTCCGCCCGCGAAGAAAGCCGTCCGGCCCTGGCAGCGCTGGGGATCGAAGCGTTCAGCGCGCAATTGTGGCTCAGCGGCTACCTGCTTTACCCCTCGCCCACGCCCGGTGCGTCGCCCTACGGCGCGCATCCGCATCATCTGCGCGGCTCATGGGTGCATCAGAAAGACTGGCCGGCATTCGTCGCGCAACGCCCCGCCAGCCGCTGGCAAACCCTGCCGCGCCACGCCTGGCTGGGCCCGGCGCGGTATGACGAGATCTGCAGCGAAGATGAATTTCAAGCGTGGCTCAAGCAGCTCGACCCCATGGCCCAGGCGCAACTGCTGGTGCGCCTGACGCAAACGGCTGAAGGCCATTGGCAGGAAGCCGAACGCGTGTTTCTGGTCTCGGACCTGTGGCCCGCTCTGGCGCAGACCGATGAGGTCAGACACTCAGCCGCAGCACCAGCGCCGCCAGCGTGATCAACAGCACCGGCAGGGTCAGCACGATACCGACGCGGAAGTAATAACCCCAGCCGATGCTCACGCCCTTGCGCGCCAGCACGTGCAGCCAGAGCAAGGTCGCCAGGCTGCCGATGGGGGTGATCTTCGGCCCCAGGTCGCTGCCGATGACGTTGGCGTAAATCATCGCCTCCTGAAGCGGCCCGTGAGCCTGGCTGGCATCGATGGACAGCAGCCCGATCAGTACCGTCGGCAGGTTGTTCATCACCGACGACAGCAACGCGGTCAGCACCCCGGTGCCCATCGCCGCGCCCCACAGACCGTGTTCGGCGAAGCGATCCAGCCAGCCCGCAAGGTACGTGGTCATGCCCTCGTTGCGCAGCCCGTAGACCACCAGGTACATGCCCAACGAGAAAATCACGATCTGCCACGGCGCTTCTTTCATCACCTTGCGCGTGGAAATCTTGTGCCCCTTGGCCGCGATGCCCAACAAGATCGCCGCGCACACCGCCGAGATCGCGCTGATCGGAATCCCCAGCGGCTCCAGGGCAAAACAGCCGATCAACAGAATCCCCAGCACCCACCAACCGGCGATGAAGGTCGCGCGGTCGTGAATGGCCGATGCCGGTTCATCGAGCTGGGAAGCGTCGAAGGTTTCAGGAATGTCGCGGCGGAAGAACAGCATCAGCACCGCCAGGGTCGCTGCGACGCTGACCAGATTGACCGGGACCATCACCGAGGCATAGCGATTGAAGCCGATGCCGAAATAATCGGCCGAGACGATGTTGACCAGATTCGACACCACCAGCGGCAGGCTCGCGGTGTCGGCAATGAAGCCCGCCGCCATGACGAAGGCGAGTGTCGTGGCCGGGGAGAAGCGCAGCGCCAGCAGCATCGACATGACGATCGGGGTGAGGATCAGCGCCGCGCCGTCGTTGGCGAACAGCGCCGACACCAGCGCGCCAAGCAGCACGATGAACGCGAACAGCCAGCGCCCGCGGCCCTTGCCCCAACGCGCCACATGCAGCGCCGCCCAGTTGAAGAACCCGGCCTCATCGAGCAACAGGCTGATGATGATCAGCGCGATGAAGGTGCCCGTGGCGTTCCAGATGATGTGCCAGACCTGCGGGATGTCCGCCAGGTGCACAACCCCGAAAATCAACGCCAGCACCGCGCCGAACGTCGCACTCCAGCCGACGCCCAACCCCTTGGGTTGCCAGATCACCAAGGTAATGGTGACCAGAAAGATGAGTACCGCTGTCAGCATCAGTTTTTCGTCTTCGGTAGCAAAATCGCCAATAGGCCCAGCAGCGGGAGGAAGGAACACACGCTGTAGACAAACACGATGCCGTAAAGGTCGGCCAGGTGCCCTAATAAAGCTGCGCCGATGCCACCGAAGCCGAACATCAGGCCGAAGAAGATCCCGGCGATCATGCCGACGTTGCCCGGCACCAGCTCTTGCGCGTACACGACGATGGCGGAAAACGCCGACGCCAGGATGAATCCGATGATCACGCTGAGCACGCTGGTCCAGAACAGGTCGGCGTACGGCAGCGCCAGCGTGAACGGCGCAGCACCGAGGATCGAGAACCAGATCACGGCCTTGCGGCCGATCTTGTCGCCAATCGGCCCGCCGAAGAAGGTGCCCGCTGCGACGGCGCCGAGGAACAGGAACAGGTGCAGTTGGGAGCTGGCAACGGAGAGATCGAAGCGCTCGATCAGGTAGAAGGTGAAGTAGCTGGTGATACTGGTCATGTAGAAGAACTTGGAGAACACCAGAAACGCCAGCACGGCCAGCGCGAAAGTCACCCGAGCCTTGGACAGACCGTGGGTCGCCGCCTTGCCTGCCTTGAGTTTGAACAACGCCAGGTGCGCCTTGTACCAGCGGCTGATGGCCCACAGCAGGCCCACGGAGAACAACGCGAACAGGCCGAAATACGCCACATGGCCCTGGCCAAACGGGATGATGATCGCCGCCGCCAGCAACGGCCCGAACGCCGAGCCGCTGTTGCCGCCCACCTGAAAGGTCGATTGCGCCAGACCAAACCGCCCTCCTGAGGCCAGACGGGCAATCCGCGAAGCCTCAGGATGGAACGTCGACGAACCGATGCCGATCAGCGCCGAAGCGAGCAGGATCATCGGGAAACTGCCAACCGTCGACAGCATCAACACGCCGATCAAGGTGCAGATCGAGCCCAGCGGCAGGACGAGCGGGTTGGGATGGCGGTCGGTGTAGTAACCGACCCACGGCTGCAGCAGCGACGCAGTGATCTGGAACGTCAGGGTGATCAGGCCTACCTGGGTGAAGGTCAGGCCGTAGTTGGCCTTGAGCATCGGGTAGATCGACGGCAGGACCGACTGGATCAGGTCGTTGATCAAGTGCGCCAGCGCCACGGCGCCAATGATGCGCATGACCAACGGGCTGGATTGAGGCGTCGCGGAAGTCGCGGTCGAGGGGCTGGTGACGGCCATCTGGGTTCATCCATCGAACGATTAGGTGTGCCGCACGCAAGTAGTTACAAAAGATGTCGGCGACACAAGGGGTCGTCAATGTGCCATTTTTTGGGGCGCAGGTGCCATGTTTTGTTGCGAAAATGTGAGGGTGCTATCGATTAGCCCCCCACATCCGCGACGGGCCGTCAGGCCGCCGGGTGCATCGCCTGACGCTGCCCCAGCGTGCCATCCACTTCATCCAGCGAAACCCTGGACGTCTCGCGCAACGCCAGGCCGCCCACCAGGCCCAGCAACGCAATCGCGATCAAGTAGAACGCCGGGGCCAGGTTGCTGCCGGTCAGGCCGATCAGCCAGGTCGCCATCAACGGCGCGGTGCCGCCAAAGATGGTGTAGGCCATGTTGTAGGTGATCGCCGAGGCGGTGTAGCGCGTGCGCGTCGGAAAGGTTTCCGACAACAACGCCGCCGTCACCACGTTGCACAACACCGCGCCGGTGGCCAGCAACAGCACGCCGATGATCGAGCCTGCGAACGAGCCGGAACTGGCCATCAGGAACGACGGATAGACCATCACCGCCAACAGGATACAGGCCGTAATCACGGTCACCCTGCGCCCGACCTTATCGGAAAACGCGCCAGCCAGCGGGCACATTGCCGCCGCGAACAGCAGTGCGATCAGCGACACCAGCAAGGCCGTGGCCCGGTTCAAGCCCCCCGCCACCTGCAGGTAGGTCGTGAAATAGGTGGTAAACATGTAGAACGACAGCGCCGTCAGCGAGATGAATGCGCCCAGCGCCAGGATCGACCCGCCGTGATGGCGCAGGGTTTCCTTGAGCGGCGAATGGGCAACGGCGTGATCTTCTTCAACGGCCTGGAACGCCGGGGTTTCATCCAGCTTCCAGCGCAGGTAAAGGCCGACCAGCCCCAGCGGCGCGGCCACCAGAAACGGTACGCGCCAGCCCCAACTGCTCATGGCCTCTGCCGACAGCGACGCCTCCAGCGCGTAAGCAAAAATCGCCGCCGAGGCGAACGCCGCAAAGGTCGACACCGGAACGAAGCTGCCGTACCAGGCGCGTTTGCCCCGAGGCGCGTGCTCCATCAGATAGGCACAGGCCCCGGCGTATTCACCGCCGGCGGAGAACCCTTGGGCGCAACGAATGATGGTCAAAAGAATCGGCGCCGTAACGCCTATTGCCGCATAAACCGGCAGCAAACCGATGATCGTCGTGGCCCCGGCCATCAACAGAATGGTGAACGCCAAGGTGCGCTTACGCCCGATCTTGTCGCCCAACATGCCGAAGAACAGCCCGCCCAACGGGCGAAAGGCAAAAGCCACAGCGAACACCGCGAAGGTCTTGAGCAACGCTGCACTCGCATCGCCGCTTGGAAAGAATTGTTGGGCGATGGTAGTAGCGAGGAATCCATAGACGGCAAAGTCGAACCATTCGACGAAATTGCCGATGCTGGCCGCGACGATGACTTTTCTCAAAGTGGCAGGATCGACCTGCTCAATGGCGGGAGTGGTCATGTAAAACCTCGGCACGCGTAGGAAAAATCCGATTATCGGTACAGCGCCTCAGTCGCCTGGCTCCAGAAGTGTCGCCGACATACTCAGGACCGACCTGTCGGGGTATCTGGTGCGCAGGATTCGTGCCAAGGGAAGAATGGCGGGCGTTCATGGCCTGTAGGCAAATCCCCCCGAACCCGAAAACACCGCAAAAGAAAAAGCCCCACATCTCTCAATGCAGGGCTTCTCTTAACACTCAGCCAAAACCATCACACCACAGCAGTCTGCCCGCTCATGGCCAGGTCCAGCAGCTCGCGGTTGGCCACCGCATACATCGCGTAGTCGTTGCCACTCGCTGCACGCAGTTCGACCAGCATGGCGCGCCAGCGCTCGACCATCGCCGAATGCTGTTCCAGCCACAGGTTCAACCGTTCCTCTACATCCGCAGGACCATTGGCCATCTGCAGAACGGAAACCGTGATCGCCCGCTGCTGCCAGTCGATGTCATCACGGAACGCCTCGCGGGCCAGCGCCTGCCAGTTGTTCTCCACAGGCAGTGCACTGATCTGCTGCAGATACCAGGTCACATCCAGTGAACCGCCCACCGCGAAATACACCTTCGCCACATCGGCCGCATTCTGACCGGTCACATCAGACGCCTCGATGATCGGCAACAACGTGTACAGGTGCGTGGTCCCCGCGACCATCCGCGCCAACAACTCAGGCACGCCCGCTTCAACGTACTCCTGATAACGCGCCTGCCAGACTTCACGGGGCGGGCCTTCCAGCAGCTCGTCCAGTTTCAGGCCCAACGCCGCCAGGTGCGGACCGAAGTGCGCAACATCGCGCGCCGCGTCCAGTTCGTTGCGACGGCTGCGCAGGAACCAGCGCGTGGCGCGACGGCCCAGGCGCATCAGCTCGTCCATCAACGCCAGCTGAATTTCGGCCGGGACCTTGTGGTCCAGCGCCTCGATCTGACGGAACCAGTGCGGCAGGTGGAAGATGTCACGCACGATCACGTAGGCACCGGCCACGTTGGCCGCGCTCATGCCGGTCGACTCTTTGAGTCGCTGCACGAAGGTGATGCCCATGTGGTTGACCAGATCGTTGGCGATCTGGGTGCTGACGATTTCGCGCTTCAGACGGTGGCGACGCATGGACTCCGAGAACTTCGCGCCCAGCGACGGCGGGAACGCGGTTTCCATGTCGCGGGCCAGGTAATCGTCGTCCGGGACGCGGGATTCGAGCAGCGCTTCCTTGAGGTCGATCTTGCTGTAGGAGATCAGCACCGACAGCTCGGCGCGGGTCAGGCCTTGTTTCTCGGCGACGCGCTCGGCCAGTTGGTCCTCGGCCGGCAGGAACTCGATGGCGCGGTCCAGCTTGCCTCGGGCTTCCAGATCGTTCATCAGGCGCTTGTATTCGGCAATGCGCTCATAGGCACGACGGGCCGCCAGGGACAGGGCCTGCGTCTGCTTGTAGTTGTTGCCGAGGACCAGATTGCCCACTTCGTCGGTCATGCTTTCGAGCAGCAGGTTGCGCTGCTTCTCGGTCATGTCGCCGGCCTGCACCACTTCGTTGAGCAGGATCTTGATGTTCACTTCGTGGTCGGAGCAGTCCACGCCACCGGCGTTGTCGATGAAGTCGGTGTTGGTCGAACCGCCCAGCAGTCCGAATTCGACGCGGCCCAGTTGGGTCATACCCAGGTTGCCGCCCTCGCCCACTACCTTGCAGCGCAACTGGTTGCCGTTGACGCGCAGGGCGTCG
>CAURWS010000160.1:0-7593 GCA_963528485.1 uncultured Pseudomonas sp.
GAGCTGCTGAGTGCCCCAAAAGCGGTGAGTCATTGCCATTGCAGCCAATGCCGGAAGGGGCATGGGGCCGCATTCGCCACGTATGGCAGCGTCCTTCGCAGTGAGCTGAAGGTACTCAGCGGCGCAGATCGCCTCAGCGCCTATCGCTCCTCTGAATCAGTGCTGCGTGAGTTCTGCTCAACCTGCGGATCGACCTTGTTCTGGTCACGGGACAAGGGAGAATTTGCGGATTGGGTTTCGGTGGCACTGGGTACGCTGGATACTCAATTCACTCCCCAAAAACACACGCATGTTCATCTCGAATCCTCGGTTGATTGGTGCACGCAATCACTCATAGCAAGGTAGCCGCCCCGGTGACACTCAAAGAAGACATCTGGAAGACCTTCGGCCCTACGGTTTTCCATCGCCCCTTGTTTTACACCTACCCGGGCGGCCTGCGTTTTGGGCTCTCTGAAACGGGGAGCGAACTCGAACAGTTTCTGCTGGCACTACGTAAGGCAACTCAGATCTGTCGGGACATTTTTATCGACGACTCGCTGGTCGTTTGTCTGCGAACGCACTCCACCGCAAACCGTTTTGGTCACCGTGCAACTCTGGAGTCGTTGAGATCCGCCGGCATCGTCATTCCGGCATGGCGAGAGGTGTGGAGCGAGGCGATTGATCAGGAAGATTGGTACTGCGACTCGGTGCCCGAGTATTGGATCTACCTCGCATTCAAGGCGCCCGTTTCGCTGCTCGAATCCTTTCTGTGGTGTGCGTTGGCAAAGGACTTCAGGGCTATACAACCCAACCCTGGATGCGACTTTTACCTCTTCAATATGCAGAAGAAAGTTCTCGCATTTCCTTATGACGACAGGGGGATGGACGTCGTAGGTCCAAACAAAGAAATGCTGTCAGCCCTGTATGAGGCGCATCGGCCGGACGTACTGAAATATGACCAACCAGCCGACGACAAATGAGCTTCGAAGGTGGGGCGATCACTGCCCCACCCTTCTCTTAGAGCTTTTTCACTCCCCACCCCAAGACCCACCCAACGCCGCCTGCAACTGCACGCTCGTCACCAACTGCGTCGCCACCAGGCTCAGCAACGTCTGCCGCTCATTGAGACTGGTCGCCTGGGTCGTCGCGACGTCCAGGTAGTCGATCACCCCCGCTTCATACTGATCACGACTCACCGACGCCGAATCCTCTGCGGACTGTGCGGAGTTGCGGCGGGCTTCGAGTTCGGGTTGCAGGGTGCGCAGTTCGACGAGGTAGTCTTCGACTTCGCCCAATGCGGTGAGGACGGTCTGGCGGTAGGTGGCGACGCTGGCGTCGTAGGCGTGGCGGGCCTGGTCGACGCTGGCTTTGGTGGCGCCGAAGTCGAGGATGGTGCCGGTCAGGCTCGGGCCGATGGACCAGAAGCGGTTGGGCAGCGAGAACAGGTTGCTGAGGGTCGAGCTCTGGTAGCCGCCGCTGGCGCTGAGGGTCAGGTCCGGGTAGTAGGCGGCGGTGGCGACGCCGACGGCAGCGTTGGCGGCAGCCATTTGGCGTTCGGCGGCGGCGATGTCGGGGCGGCGTTCGAGCAGGCGGCTGGGCAGGCCCAGGGGTACGTCGGGAACGTGGTATTGCCAGGCGGGGTCGGCGGCCAGGGCGAAGTCGGCGGGCGGTTTGCCTATCAGCAAGGCGATGGCGTGTTCGTACTGCGCGCGTTGCCATTGCAGGTCGAGCATCGAGGCCTGGGCGCTTTGCAGTTGGGTCTTGCCGGTGGCGAGGTCGGCGCGGGAGACGATCTGTTCGTCGTACTTGTTCTGGATGATCTGCAGGTAGCGCTGATAGCCGTCGATGGTCTCGCGGTACAGGGCGATGCGTCGGTCGAGCAGGCGCAGCTGGAAGTAGTCCTGGGCCAGTGACGACTGTGCGCTCAAGGTCGCGTTGCTCAGGTCGGCGGCGCTGGCCTGTGCACTGGCGCGGTCCTGTTCGGTGGTGCGACGCAACTTGCCCCAGATGTCGGCTTCCCAGCTCAGGTCGAGGCTTGCGGAGTGCTCTTTTCTCACCCCGCCGCTGCTGCTGGTGCTGGTGGAAGACGACGAGCCTGTGGACGTCTCGCTGCGGGTGCTCGAGCCGGTGCCGGTGAGCAGCGGGAACTGGTTGGCGCGGGACTCACGCACCAGTGCCAGCGCTTGCTGATATTGAGCGGCATACACAGCGACGTTCTGGTTGTTGAGTTGCACCTGGGCGACCAGCGCGTTCAACTGCGGGTCCTGATACAGCTCCCACCACGGGCCTTTGGGCAGTTCATCCTGAGGGCTTGCGGCCTTCCAGCCCTCGGCCTCCTTGAAGGTGGTGGAGATCGGCGCGGTCGGCTTGTGGTAGTCGGGGCCGACGGTGCAGCCGTCCAACACGCTGCTGGCCAGCAGCACGGCAATACACAAGCGGTTCAGCAGTGGAGCGTTCATTCATTCAACCCTGTCAGTCAGCCAGGCACGTGAGTGCGGCAGATACGCGTGTGCCAGAAATGCCGGGAGGCGCGGCTCAGGCGGTCTAGATAGAGGTACACCACCGGGGTGGTGAACAGCGTCAGCAATTGGCTCAGCACCAGGCCACCGGCAATGGCCACGCCCAGCGGCTTGCGCAGGTCGGCATCGCCACCGCTGCCGAGGGCCAGGGGCAAGGCGCCGAAAAACGCGGCCAGGGTGGTCATCATGATCGGCCGAAAGCGCATGCGGCAGGCCTCGATGATGGCGCGTTCCGGGGACAGCTTGCGGTCGCGTTCGGCCATGAGGGCGAAGTCGATCATCATGATGGCGTTCTTTTTGACGATGCCGATCAGCAGCAAAATGCCGATCAGAGCGATCACCGTGAGCTGCATGTTCACCGCCTTGAGCAGCAACAGCGCGCCCACCCCCGCCGACGGCAAGGTCGAGAGAATGGTCAGCGGGTGGATGTAACTCTCGTAGAGCACCCCGAGCACGATGTACACCGCCAGCAGCGCCGCCGCGATCAGCCACGGCATGCTCGCCGCCAGCGCGGCGTAGGCCTGGGCGGTGCCGGCGAAACCGTATTGCACGTCCCTTGGCAGGCCGACCTTGTCGACCGCGCGGTTGATCGCGGCGGTGGCCTGCTCCAGCGATACGCCGTCCTGCAAGTTGAAGGCGATGGTGCTGGTCGCTGACTGTCCCTGGTGGGCCACGGCCAGCGGCGCGTTGTCCGGGCTGAAGGTGGCGAAGGCGGTCAGCGGCACTTGCTGGTTGTCGGCGTTGATCACGTACATGCGGTCGAGCATGGTCGAGTCGCTGGTGTAGACCGGGTCCAGGCCCATGACCACGTGGTACTGGTTGAGGGTCTTATACAGCGTCGCGACCTGGCGCTGGCTATAGGCATTGTTGAGCAGGTTGTCGATGTCGCTGACGCTCACGCCCAACCGGCTTGCTGCGGCGCGATCAATGTGCAGCTTGAGTTCCTGGCCGCCGGTCTGCGAGTCGGAGTCGATGCCGGTCAGTTCCGGCAAGGCCCGCAGCGCGGCTTCAACCTTGGGCTCCCACGTGCGCAGCAGGTCGAGATCATCAGCCTGCAAGCTGAACTGGTAGGTAGCGTTGGCACTGCGCCCGCCGACGCGAATGTCTTCGGCGGGCATCAGAAACACCTGAATGCCGGCGACCTTGTTGTTGGCGCGGGTCAGGCGGTTGGCGATAGCCGCTGCGCTGCTGGTGCGCTGGGTGTAGTCCTTGAGGCGAATGAAGAAGTCCCCGGTATTGCGCGACCCTGCCCGCCCGCTGCCGGTGGACGACATGACCGCCTCGACATCGGGGTCTGCGGCCAGGTCGTGGGCGATCTGCATCAGGTACGGCTTGAGGGCCTGAAACGAGATGTTCTGGTCGGCACGTACGGCGCCCATCAGCACGCCGGTGTCCTGGGCGGGAAAGAAGCCTTTGGGCACCGTGGCGTAGAGGTAGACGTTGAGCACAACGGTGAGCAACAGGCTGAACAGGGTCAGCAAGCGATGACGCATCACCCAGGTCAGCGCCGACAGATACGCGCCCTGCATGCGCGCAAGCCCGGCTTCGATCCAGCGATACAGGCGCGGCTCGCGGGCGTCGTGGGCAGGCTGACGCAGGAGCATGACGCAGAGTACCGGGGTCAGGCTCAAGGAGACGATCATCGACAGGCCAAGCGCAATGCTCAAGGTGACCGCGAACTCACGAAACAGCCGACCGACGATGCTGCCCATCAGCAGAATCGGGATGAACACCGCCACCAGCGACAGGGTCATGGACAGCACCGTGAAGCCCACTTCGCGGGTGCCCATCAGCGCCGCACGCAAGGGGCGCATGCCCATTTCCTGATAGCGGGCGATGTTCTCCAGCACGACGATGGCGTCGTCCACCACAAAGCCTGTGCAAATGATCAGCGCCATCAGCGACAGGTTGTCAAGGCTGTAGCCGAGCAGGTACATGATCGAGCAGGTGCCGATCAGCGACACCGGCAACACCACCGCCGGAATCAGCGTCGCACGCACGTTGCGCAAAAACACAAAGACCACGGCGATGACCAGCAAGGTGGCGATCAGCAGGGTTTCTTCGGTGTCGTGCAGGGACGAGCGAACGGTCGGGCCGCGGTCGATCACGCTGATCAGTTGCACGTCGCCCGGGATTTCGCGCTGCAGCTCGGGCAGTAGCGCTTTGATGCTGTCGATGGTCTTGAGCATGTTGGCACCGGCCTGGCGTGTTACGCCAAGGGTGACCGAAGGCTGGCCGTTGTAATAGCCGCCGACGAAGGTGTCCTCCACCGAATCGTAGACGTTGGCCACGTCACGCAGGCGCACGGCGCTGCCGTTCTGGTAGGTGATCACCAGCGCCTGATAGTCGACGGCCTTGTCGATCTGGTCATTGGCGTCGATCACCCAGCTCTGCCCGTCGCCCTGCAAGATGCCCTTGGGCTTGGCCTTGGTGGCGTTGTTGATGGCCGTGCGCACGGTCTCAAGGGAGATGCCGGCGTGGTTGAGCAGGTTGGGCTGGATGTCGATGCGCACAGCGGGTAACGCGCCGCCGCGCACCGACACTTCGCCCACGCCGTTCACCTGAGCGACCTTCTGCTGCAGCTTGCTGTAGGCCAGGTCGTAGAGCTCGCCGGGGCTGCGGGTCGATGAGGTCAGCGCCAGCATCAAGACCGGCGCCTCCGACGGGTTGGCCTTGCGATAAGTCGGCAGCGACGGCATGGAGCTGGGCAGCAGGCTGCGCGAGGCGTTGATCGCCGCCTGCACGTCGCGGGCGGCGCCGTTGATGTCGCGGTCCAGCTCGAATTGCAGGATCAGCGTCGTCGAACCCTGGCTGCTGGTGGACGTCATTTCGGTGATGCCCGCGATCTGCCCCAGGCTGCGCTCGAGCGGCGTGGCCACGGTGGCGGCCATGGTCTCGGGGCTGGCCCCCGGCAGCGAGGCGCTGACCATGATGGTCGGGAAGTCGACCTGCGGCAGCGGCGCCACCGGCAAAAGCGTGTAGCCCAGAATGCCAGCCAAGGTGATGCTCAGGCTCAGCAACAGCGTCGCCACCGGGCGGCGAATGAACAGTCGCGAGAGGTTCATGCCTCGCCTCGACCGATGCGCGTGCTGCCCCGTTTGAAGCGTGCCTTGGCGCGTTCCGACAGGCTATCGAACAACAGGTAAATCACCGGCGTGGTGAACAGCGTGAGGACCTGGCTCAGCAGCAAACCGCCGACGATCACCAGCCCCAGTGGCCGACGCAATTCAGCACCCGCCCCGGTCGCCAGCATCAGTGGCAAGGCACCAAACAGCGCGGCCAGGGTGGTCATCAGAATCGGCCTCAAGCGCAGCAGCGCCGCCCGATGAATCGCGTCACGGGCGTTGAGGCGCTGGTGCTGGCGGCCCTCAAGGGCGAAGTCGATCATCATGATCGCGTTCTTCTTGACGATGCCGATCAGCAGAATCACCCCGATCAGGGCGATCAGACTGAACTCGGTGCCCGTCAGCAGCAGCGCCAGCAACGCGCCGATGGCCGCCGACGGCAGGGTCGAGAGAATCGTCACCGGGTGGATGAAGCTCTCGTAAAGCATGCCCAGCACGATGTACATGGTCACCAACGCCGCGAGAATCAGCCACAGCGTGTTGCCGGTGGCGGTCTGGAACGCTTCGGCGGCGCCCTGATAACGCAAGGTGATGCTGCTCGGCGCGTCGAGTTCGGTCATCACCTGAGCGATGGCCTGTTGCGCCTGCTCAAGGGAATAACCGTCTGCCAGGTTGAAGGAAACGGTCACCGCCGGGAACTGATCCAGCCGACTCAACGACAGCGAACCGGTGCGCTGGCCGACCTTGGCGATGTCGGTCAGACGCACCATTTGCGCGGGCGTTGTGGTCGTGGTCGAGCCTGTCGAGGTGCTGCTGCTCGAGGTCGTGCTGCCGGTGGTCGACGTGCTCGTGCTCCCCGTCGCCGCAGCCAGGTAAATGTTGTCGAACGCCGCGAGGTTCTGCTGGAACTTGCCTGGCACCTGCAGCACCACGCGGTACTGGTTGGACTGGGTGAAGATGGTCGAAATCAGGCGCTGGCCAAAGGCGTTGTACAGCGCGGTGTCGACGTCCGATGCACTGATGCCGTAACGCATGGCGGCGGCGCGATCCAGCTCCACATAGGCCACCAGCCCCTGATCCTGCAGGTTGTCGATGACGTCGCGCATTTCCACGCGGTGCTGCAGCTTCTCCATCAGCTTGGGCACCAGCGCCGAGAGGTTGGCGCTCTCCGAATCGTCGAGGGTGAACTGGTACTGGCTGGGGGTCAGTTGGTCGTCAACGGTGAGGTCCTGGGACGACACCAGGTTGAGCTGTATCCCGGCCACGGCGCTGGCGGACTTTTCCAGTCGGGTGATGACCTGCGTGGCCGTGTCGTCGCGGTCTTCGAAGGGCTTGAGTTCGATCTGCAGACGACCGTTGTTCAGCGAGTTGTTGTTGCCGTCGACGCCGATGGTCGATGACACCGATTCCACGGCCGGGTCTTTGCGCACCACTTCGACCATGGCCTGCTGACGGCGAGCCATTTCACCAAACGAGACGTCTTGCGAAGCGCGGGTGAAGCCTTGAATCAGGCCGGTGTCCTGGGTCGGGAAAAAGCCTTTGGGCACCACCAGATACAGAAAACCTGTGAGTGCAACAGTGCCCACCGCCACCAGCAAGGTCAGGCGCTGGTGATCGAGCACCCACACCAGCCCGCGATCGTAGGCGTTGAGGACCTTCTGGTATTGCCGATCACCCCACGCCGCGAAACGGCCTTTGCCGTCTTCCGGCACATGGCGCAGCAGGTGCGCGCAGAGCATCGGCGTGAGCGTCAGGGAGACGATCATCGACACCAGAATCGCCACCGCCAGGGTGATGGCGAATTCGCGAAACAGCCGCCCGACCACGTCGCCCATGAACAGCAGCGGGATGAGCACGGCGATCAGCGAGAAGGTCAGCGAGATGATGGTAAAGCCGATTTCCTGGGAGCCCTTGAAGGCTGCGGCCATGGGTTCCTCGCCCTCCTCCAGGTGCCGGGAGAAGTTCTCCACCACCACGATGGCGTCGTCGATCACAAAGCCTGTGGCGATGGTCAGCGCCATCAGCGACAG
>CAURWS010000161.1:0-7574 GCA_963528485.1 uncultured Pseudomonas sp.
ATCCGAACCTGGATGTGATGAGCATTCCGGCCGTCAAACAGCTGGGCCTGAACATGGCCGATAGCGAGCTGATCGGCCAGATGAACGAGGCGATGACACTGCTGTATTGAGCCGTCTAGAGCTCGGGTGGCGGGAACGTGACGCGCACCTTCAATCCCTGCTCCACCCCGTCGTGCAGCGTAATCCGCGCCAGATGCGCACGGCAGATTTCGCCGACGATCGCCAACCCCAGCCCCGAGCCCGAACTCTGCTGATTGCGCCGATAGAAGCGCTCGAACACCCGATCCCGTTCATGCAGTGGAATGCCGGGGCCGTCGTCTTCGACTTCCAGCACGCATGGCGAATGCACCCGCAGCACTACATTGCCGCCAGACGGCGTGTGGGCCAGGGCGTTGTCGACGAGGTTGCTGAGCAGTTCGTTGAGCAGCGTCGGCTCGCCTTTCATCCACACCGGCTCGTCGGCTTCCAGCGCCAGCGCCACGCCCCGCTTGTGGGCCAGTGGCGCCATGGCCATGCCCAGTTCACGGGCCAGCTGGCTGAGATCGAGCAACTGCGCCCCGCCTTCGGCAATGGCCCTGGCGCCATTTTCGATGCGAGCCAGCGAGAGCAGCTGATTGGCCAGATGCGTCAGTTTGTCGGTGCCCGTCGCCGCGCTTTCCAGCGTGCTGCGCCAGGCGGCGGGGTCCTGATCGCGCAGGCCCAGTTCGACCCGCGCCTTGAGCGCCGCCAATGGCGTGCGCAACTCGTGGGCCGCATCGGCGATGAACTGCGCCTGACGTTCGAACTGCATGCGCAGCCGCTCGGTAAAATGGTTGAGCGAACTCACCAGCGGGCGCAATTCGTGCTGCACTTCCACCAGAGGCAGCGAGCGCAGATCGTCGGGCTGACGCTCTTCCACGGCCGTACGCAGGCGCTCCAGCGGACGCAATGCTGCGCTCACCGTGAACCACACCAGCAATAATGCCCCGCTGCCGAGCATGCCCAGACGCAGCAGCGTGTCGGCCATCAAGCCCCGCGCCATGCTCACGCGCTGCTCTTCGGTCTCGGCCACGCGAATTTCTGCCATGCCGTTCATGTTCGGCTCGCTGACCGCCTTGAGCAGGCTTACCACACGTACGTCCTGGCCCTGATAGCGGGCGCTGTAAAACTTGGCCAAGGCCGGGTAATCGTCGGTGCGCGGGGTGCCCGATGGTGGGCCGGGAAGATTTTCGTAACCGGAAATCAGCTTCTGGTTGATGTCGTTGACTTGGTAGTAAATGCGCCCGGCGCTGTCGTAGGCAAAGGTGTCGAGGGCGACATAAGGCACGTCAGCGCTCAAGGTGCCATCGCGCTCGGACAAACCCGCCGCAATGGTTCGCGCCGAGGCCAGCAGCGTGCGGTCATAGGCGGTGTCCGCTGCTTCGCGACCGTTCCAGTAGGCGCTCATGCCACTGGCGATCATCAGCACCACCAACAGCAAACCCAGGTTCCACAGCAGGCGCCAGCGCAGGCTGTTTTCCGCTGAGGGGAACGGGTTAAGCATCGCGGCTTTCCAGCAAGTAACCCAGGCCGCGGAAGGTAACGATGGCGACCGGGTGGCCGTCGAGCTTCTTGCGCAGGCGATGCACGTAGATCTCGATGGCGTCGGCGCTGGCTTCTTCGTCCAGACCGAACACGTGGGAGGCCAGTTGCTCCTTGCTCATGACCCGGCCGGGTCGGGCGATCAGCGCTTCGAGCACCGATTGTTCACGTGAAGTGAGCGTCATTGCCTCGTCCCCCACTGTGAAGCGGCGCGTGTCAAGGTCGTAGACCAGCACGCCGCAACGCTGCTGACGCTCGCCGCCGAGCACGCTACGACGCAGCAGAGCCTTGACCCGCGCTTCCAGCTCGGACAACTCAAACGGTTTGGCCAGGTAATCGTCAGCGCCCAGATTCAGGCCGTGCACCCGATCCTTCACGTCGCTGCGGGCCGTGAGCATCAGCACCGGGGTGTTCTTGCCCCGGGCGCGCAGCTTGGCCAGCACCTCGAAACCGTCCATGCGCGGCAGTCCGACATCGAGAATCGCCACGGCGTATTCCTCGCTACTCAGCGCAAGATCGGCCGCCACGCCATCATGCAAAACGTCCACGGTCAGCCCGCTGCCCTTGAGCGCCAGCGCGACGCTTTCAGCCAGTTGCAGATGATCTTCGACGAGCAGGACACGCATCGGTTTCTCCTGAATGCGGCGTTTGGTGGGAGCGGAGTTTACAGGCGCGACGCCGTCTGTGAAGGGCCGGGACACTTCAAAAACAGCCGATCATCTGCAAAACCCAGTCGACTGAAGCTTCATGAAAGGTAGTTGAAAGGTTGATGAAAGCTTCGCTGATTAGGATCCGGTCACGACTCGTTACGATTGCGCCCTTGTGCCGTTGTGACGCCCAGGTCGTGACGAAAAACGCCTCGATGCGTTTTCAACAATAAAAACAATATTGGAGTCATCGGTGATGCCATCACTGCAATCCCCGGCCACAGTGCCGTCTGAATCCCATTCTGTTTTGAGTACACTTCGCCGCGTTGCAGCGCAGTGCATCGTCACGTCCCCGTTTTTGATCTCTGCAGGCTTTTCACGCTGCCGAACTGTTGCCTGATCGATAACCGAACGCACCCAAAAACAACAACTCCGTCGGAGACTGACCATGAACCTATCGTTGCGCCGTATCAGCGTCGCTGCCAGCTGCATGCTGGTGGCCACTCAATTGTGGGCTGCCGAACCCAACCGTCCTGAATGCATCGCGCCGGCCTCGCCGGGCGGTGGCTTCGACCTGACCTGCAAACTGGCGCAGAGCGCACTGGTCAACGGGAAGCTGCTGAGCAAACCGATGCGCGTGACCTACATGCCTGGCGGGGTAGGCGCGGTGGCTTACAACGCGGTCGTGGCTCAACGCCCGGCCGATGCGGGCACCCTGGTGGCCTGGTCCAGCGGCTCGCTGCTGAACCTGGCGCAGGGCAAGTTCGGGCGCTTCGACGAAAACGCGGTGCGTTGGCTGGCGGCAGTCGGCACCAGCTACGGCGCCATCGCTGTGAAATCCGACTCGCCTTACAAGAACCTCGACGATCTGGTCAAAGCTCTGAAAGCCGACCCGAGCAAAGTGGTGATCGGCTCCGGCGGCACCGTCGGCAGCCAGGACTGGATGCAGACCGCACTGATCGCCAAGGCGGCTGGCATCAACCCGCGTGACCTGCGTTACGTGGCCCTGGAAGGTGGCGGCGAAATCGCCACGGCCCTGCTCGGCGGCCACATCCAGGTCGGCTCCACTGACATCTCCGACTCCATGCCGCACATCCTCAGCGGCGACATGCGTCTGCTGGCGGTGTTCTCCGAGCAGCGTCTGGACGAGCCGGAAATGAAGAACATCCCCACCGCCAAAGAGCAAGGCTACGACATCGTCTGGCCGGTGGTGCGCGGCTTCTATCTCGGGCCAAAAGTGACCGACGAGGAATACAACTGGTGGAAGGCCTCGTTCGACAAGCTACTGGCCTCGGAAGACTTCGCCAAGCTGCGCGATCAGCGTGAACTGTTCCCCTTCGCCATGACCGGCCCGGAGCTGGACACTTACGTGAAGAAGCAGGTCGCCGACTACAAGTTGCTGGCCAAGGAATTCGGCCTGATTCAGTGATTGAACCCTCTTAACCGGTTCTCGATTGATCGACTAGGCGCGGCGCCTCTGCAACAGGCGCTGCCCAGGAGCTTCCTATGGTCTTGCAACGACTTTTTGCCTTCGTGCTGCTGTTGGCCTGTATTGGCTTGGCGCTGATGGCCTGGCCTTATCAGGCCCCGTTTTCCTACGAACCCGTTGGCCCGCGCGCGTTTCCGCTGCTGATGCTGGGGCTGATGGGCATTTCGCTGCTGTACATGCTGTTTCGCCCGACCCCGATCAAACACTCGGAAGACGAGCCGCCGCTGGATCGTGAAACCCTGATCAAGATCGCGGCCTGCACCGCCCTGCTGCTGATCTTCGCCGGTTGCTTCGAGCCTCTGGGCTTTGTGCTCAGCAGCATTCTGATCGGCATCCCCATGGCCCGGCTGTACGGCGGTCGCTGGCTGCCGAGCATCGTCATTACCACGCTGATGAGCATCCTGCTGTACGTGCTCTTCGACAAAGTGATGGATGTGCCTCTGCCCCTGGGCCTGCTCGACGTTCTGGAGAACTGATATGGACACTCTCGGCTATCTCGGCCAGGGCTTCGGCGTCGCACTGACCCCGTACAACCTGGTCACCGCCCTCTCGGGCACTCTGATCGGCACTGTCGTCGGCCTGCTGCCGGGCCTGGGTCCGATCAACGGCGTGGCGCTGTTGATCCCCATCGCGTTCGCCCTCGGCCTGCCGCCTGAGTCAGCGCTGATCCTGCTGGCAGCGGTGTACCTGGGTTGCGAATACGGCGGGCGCATCAGCTCGATCTTGCTGAACATTCCTGGCGAAGCCTCCACCGTCATGACCGCGCTGGATGGCTACCCGATGGCGCGTCAGGGCCTGGCAGGTGTGGCGTTGTCGCTGTCGGCGTGGAGTTCGTTCATCGGCGCGTTCATCGCCACCTGCGGCATGGTGATGTTCGCCCCGCTCTTGGCCAAATGGGCGATTGCCTTTGGACCGGCGGAGTATTTCGTGTTGATGGTCTTCGCCATCGTCTGCCTCGGCGGCATGGCCGGCGATCGACCGCTGAAGACCTTTGTCGCGGCGCTGATCGGCCTGTTCCTGTCGAGCATCGGCATCGACGCCAACAGCGGTGTTTACCGCTTTACCGGCGACAACATCCACCTGGCCGACGGCATTCAGTTCGTGGTGCTGGTGCTGGGCCTGTTCTCGATCAGTGAAATCCTGCTCTTGCTGGAAAAAACCCATCGCGGCCAGGAAGCGGTGAAGGCCACCGGGCGCATGATGTTCAACTTCAAGGAAGCGGCGTCGGTGTTTGTGGTGAACATTCGCTGCGGCCTGATGGGCTTCATCATGGGCGTGCTGCCGGGTGCCGGTGCTACGCTGGCCAGCGCCGTGACCTACATGACCGAGAAACGTATCGCAGGCGCGAGCGGAAAATTCGGACAAGGCGACATGCGCGGCCTGGCAGCTCCCGAGACTGCCATTGGCGCAACCGCCTGTGGCGCGCTGGTGCCGATGCTGACCCTGGGCGTTCCGGGTTCGGGCACCACGGCGGTGATGATCGGCGCGCTGTCGCTGTACAACATCACCCCCGGCCCGCTGCTGTTCCAACAGCAACCGGACATCGTCTGGGGCCTGATCGCGTCGTTGTTCATCGCCAACATCATGCTGGTGATCCTCAACATCCCGATGATCCGCATCTTTACCCGCATCCTCGCCGTGCCGAACTGGGCACTGGTGCCGGTGATCGCGATCATTACCGGGATCGGCGTCTACGCGGTCCACGCCACCACGTTCGACCTGTTCCTGATGGTCGGCATCGGCATCTTCGGCTACATCCTGCGCAAGCTGGACTTCCCGCTGTCACCGATCCTGCTGGGCTTCATTCTCGGCGGTTTGATGGAACAGAACCTGCGTCGCGCGCTGTCGATCTCCAACGGCTCGCTGGAGATCCTGTGGTCCAGCCCGATCACCCTCGGTGTGTGGGTAGTGACCGCGTTCATGCTGGTGCTGCCGCTGATCCGCATCTGGCGCAAGCGCAGTGTTCAGCGTCGCGCCCTGGCCGATGTCTGACCGGGCCTTCAAGACGTGGTGGGGCACACCGCTGGTCGGCCTGCTGGGGGGATACCTCGCCAGCCAGGTCGGCTGGCCATTGCCCTGGATGGTCGGCTCGCTTCTGGCGATCATCCTGGTCCGCTGCCTCACCCCGTGGCAGCTGGCTGAAATCCCCGGCGGCCGCAAATGCGGCCAATGGGTGGTCGGGATCGGTATCGGCCTGCACTTCACCCCTGTCGTCATCGAACAAGTCCTCTCGCATTTCGGCCTGATCTTCATCGGCGCACTGGTGACCAGCGTTTCCAGCGTGGTCGGCGTGTGGCTGATGCTGCGCACCGGCGAAGACCGCGCCACGGCGTTCTTCTCCAGCATGCCCGGCGGCTCGGGGGAGATGGTCAACCTCGGCGCGCGCAATGGCGCAATCCTCAGCAACGTCGCGGCGGGCCAGAGCCTGCGGGTGTTGGCGGTGGTGCTGTGCGTGCCGGCGATCTTCAAATACCTGATGGGCAATGGCGGCCCACCTGCCCATGCAACGGTGGTGGACTGGACGTGGCTGGCGCTGCTGTTTCCGCTGGGGGCGCTGGTGGCCTGGGGCTGGCAGCGCTTGAAGCAGCCCAACCCATGGCTGTTCGGGCCGTTGCTGGTGAGCGCGATCATCAGCGTCAGCTTTGATCTGCACATCGGCCTGCCCAATGGCGGCAGCCAGATCGGCCAATGGTTGATTGGCAGCGGTCTGGGTTGTCACTTCAACCGCGCGTTCTTTCGCCGCGCCCCTTCCTTTATAGGGCGCACGCTGGTGGGAACGGCGTTGACCATGAGCATTGCAGCGCTGTGTGCCTGGGCACTGAGCGCGGCGACGCATCTGGACTTGCGCTCGCTGACCCTGGGTATGATGCCCGGCGGGATCGCGGAAATGAGCCTGACCGCCGAAGTGTTGCAGCTGTCGGTACCACTGGTGACCGCGATGCAGGTGATGCGGTTGTTGTTTGTGCTGTTTCTGGCGGAGCCGTTGTTCAGGTATTGGAACAAGCAGCTGATTCCGTGAAGCGCTCCTACATATCTGCGAACACCTAAACCACCGCAGGCAACCGCCACTCAATGGGCGCCAAGCCATTTTGCTGCAAATACTTGTTGGCCATGCCGAAATGCCCGCAACCGATGAAGCCTTTATAGGCCGACAGCGGCGAGGGGTGGACGGAGGTCAGGATCAGATGTTTGGACGCGTCGATCAGCTTCTTCTTGCTCTGGGCGTGGGAGCCCCACAGCAGGAATACGAGATGCGGCTGATGAGCGCTGACAGTTTCGATGATCTTGTCGGTGAAGTGCTGCCAACCCTTGCCCGCATGGGACGCCGCGTTGGCGCGTTCGACGGTCAGGGTGGTGTTGAGCATCAGCACGCCCTGATCGGCCCACGACTGCAGGTAGCCGTGGTTGGGGATGTCGATGTTCAGGTCGCGCTTGAGTTCTTTATAGATGTTGACCAGCGACGGCGGCGCAGGCACGCCCGGTTGCACCGAGAAGCACAGGCCATGGGCCTGGTTCGGGCCGTGGTAGGGGTCCTGGCCGAGGATGACCACCTTGACGTTGTCCAGTGGCGTCGAGTTCAGCGCGTTGAAGATCAGCGGGCCCGGCGGGTAAATCTCTTTACCGGCCGCGTGCTCCCGGCGCAGGAATTCACGCAGCTCGCCCATGTAGGGCTTTTCAAACTCCTCGCGAAGGGCCTGTTTCCAGCTGGGCTCAAGTTTGATGCGGTCGTCGTCAGTCATGGTCATATCCGGAAAAACAATGCGCGGACTTTAGGGGCTGTGGGCAATTATTTCCAGCGCAGCGCGGTCTGGCTTTCCTACACTCCACTGCATCGCCTGCTGCAACTTCCCGGCATCCGGGCGCTCACAGCCCTGAAG
>CAURWS010000162.1:0-7568 GCA_963528485.1 uncultured Pseudomonas sp.
TCCCCGGACAAGGCTTGAATCCCGACGACATCACTGTCACGTCGCGCGATTACGTGAGCGGCTTCCCGCCCGCCGGAGAGCTGCCGTCGGCCGTGCCCGCCGCCACGGTGGTGCATCGCGAATCGCTGACCGAGTACGCGATCAACCGCTTTGCCAGCCATCAGGGCACCGTCTTGAGCGTGACATCGGCGGACCATCCGCTGATCGCCGACACGCTGACGGTGGACTACGTGCGGCAACTGGTCAGGCGCCTGAATGTCGGGGCCGGCTACCTCACGCTGTTGCGTCAGGCGTTGACCCCCACCGATGAACTCTATGCACTGCGCAACCAGTTGTTCGTCGATCAACTGCCGCCGTTGCTGATGGCGGTGGCACTGGCGCAAAAACTCAAGGGAGACCTCAGCGCGCCGGGGTTCGATCTGATCATGGGGGTGCTGGACATGCCCGATGGCCTGGCCCGCGAGCCGATCAACGGCGTGCGGGCGATGATCAGCCCGTTACGGCTGGTGGCCGACACCGGCATGACCCCGGACCCGGTGACCGCCGTGTACCTGATCTGCGGGCAGGACAACCCGTCCGGCACCCAGGTGCTATACGCCACCCACTATTCGCCGTTTACCTTTCAGGAGTACCCGAGCCGCGAGGTGTTGCTGGAAGCCATTCGCACCGACGCCTCACTCCAGCAACTGCTGCTGGCCCGGGTCGAGCCCGAGGTGCACCGTCGCTACGCCCATGGGGGTTTCGTCGAGCCGCATTTACCGTTCTCCGTCGAAGGTCTGGGCGATGTACCCTTCGGCGCACCGGGGCCCGTGACGCTGGACGTTGCCGAGGTCAAGGGCAATGCCTTGCAGTTCCTGTTCAGCGGCACCGTCAAGCTATTGCTGGACCAGAGCGTGTCCAATGCGGTCACCAACGAGCAGGAGGATCAGGCCGGTCGAGCGTTTCTGGCGACCCTGGGCTTTGAGCAAGTGGTGACACTGCTGCCGAGCAAGCTGGCGGCCATGGTCACCGTGTGGCAAAGCCAGACGTTGCTCCAGGCCTCCGCGGCATCAGCGTCGGATCGGCGTTGGGGCAAGGCGTTTTCGGAGTTTTCCGCCGCCTTGGGCGTGATGGTCACGGCCCGGGAACACACGCTTCAGGAACAGGTGCGCGACGATCAGGGTGCCGTGGGGGCCGATGGCCTCACCGAGGATGAGGATGCGTTCTCGTCGGCATTTTCCTGGCGCAGCGGGACGCTGGACGCTGAGCAGCGGTTGCGCCTTCAGCGGCTGGAGGCGCGGGGGATCGCGCTGACCGACCTGCGCCACGACAACCTGCTCAACCTGTATTTCGACACCGAGGGCGGCGAGACCTACGCCGTGGTCAGCGGCCGGGTGTATCAGGTGCGCCTGGTCGAGCAAGACAGTAACTGGATCATCGTCGGCCCGGACGGCACCACCGGGCCCAAGCTGGTCTTGGACATCGACCAGCGCTGGCACCTGGACCTCACCCTGCGATTGCGCGGTGGCGGCGGCGTGGCCACCAAGATCAAGGAAGGCAAGGTCGATAAAAGCGCCAAGGACATTCTGGTGATCGAGGCGCGAGGCATGCCCGAAATCCGACAGCTGTACCGCGACCGTGCCCGGCGCATCGGCCAGGCCCACCTCAAGGCCAAGCGGTATCTGGAAACCTGTCTGGACAACCTCAGCCCACACCAGAATGGGCGGCCGCTGGACCCTCGGGTGAGTCGCATCATCGCCGATCATTTCGGCGTCCAGTCGCCGAGCCGGTATGTGCTGGACGAGACGTTGAATGCCGCGAAGTCGCTGTACAGCGCGATCATGGACGCTTCCCTGTCGCCGTTCTCCTCATCGCGTTACGTCGTGGGCTCCACCCGACCAGGGCACGACATGGTCACTGCGTTCGTGATCAAGGCCGATCCCAAACAACGGATTTACCTGACCGAGCAGTTCTTCATCTCGCCGTCCTTTGCCGTCAAGCCCGACGTCCTGGCCCAAGGCTTTTCGGTCGACGTGCATCATCGAGCGGCCAATCTGCTCCATGAGCTGTCTCATCTGGCGCTCGACACCCACGACATCGCCTACCTGGAATCCATGGCGCCGTTTCCGGACATGCTGCTCGACGACACGCCCTTCAACGAGCGGGTTCGGGATGGCGTTGTGCACTTGCACCAGAACCGTTTTTCCCATCGCAGCGACCGCAATGAGCTGTTCACGATGATGGATGGCGGCAAGCGTCGGGACATCGAGCCGGAGGACGGTCGGGGTTTCGAGACGATTCTGAAGGTCACCCGCTCCCGCGACCTTGACGATGCACGGGATGTCTTCCTGTCCGATGCCCAGATCCGTGGCCAGTTGCTCATGCGCAATGCCGACTCGGTCACGCTGTTGATGCTGTTGTTGGGGCGTGAGAATTTCGTGGTGCCGAGCCCATGACCGGCCCGGCGCCAGCGTGCAGTGTTACAGGTCGTAGTGCCGCAGCTCACGGGCGATCAGCAGACGCTGGATTTCGCTGGAGCCTTCGTAGATCTGGGTGATGCGCGCGTCCCGGTAGTATTTCTCCACCGGGTAGTCTTCCAGATAGCCGTAGCCGCCGTGGATCTGCACCGCCTTGGAGCAGACCCACTCGGCCATCTCCGAAGCAAACAGCTTGGCCTGCGACGCCTCCGACAGACAGGGCTTGCCCGCCGTGCGCAAGCGCGCGGCGTGCAGGACCATCAGGCGTGAAGCATTGATGCGGGTGTGCATGTCGGCCAACAGATTGGAGACGCTCTGGTGCTCGATGATCGGCTTGTCGAACTGCACCCGCTCACGGGCATAGACCAGCGCAGCTTCAAAGGCCGCGCGAGCGATCCCCAAGGCTTGCGCGGCAATGCCGATGCGACCGCCTTCCAGGTTGGAGAGGGCGATGGCCAGGCCCTTGCCGCGCTCGCCCAGCAGGTTCGCTTCGGGAATCCGGCAGTCGCTCAGGGTCACGGCGCAGGTGTCCGAGGCCTTGATACCCATCTTGTGTTCCATGCGATCGACCGTGTAACCGGGGTTGTCGGTGGGCACCAGAAACGCCGAAATCCCTTTCTTGCCCAGCTGCGGGTCGGTCACGGCAAAAACAATCGCCAGCTGCGCGCGCTTGCCGTTGCTGACGAACTGCTTGGCGCCGTTGAGCACCCATTCGCCATCCCTGAGCTCGGCGCGGGTTCGCAGGTTATGGGCTTCGGAACCGGCCTGGGGTTCGGTCAGGCAGAAGCAGCCGATGGCCTGGCCTGTGGCGAGTTTTTCCAGCCACTGGTTTTTTTGCTCATCGCTGCCGTAGTTCAGCACCGGGCCGCAGCCCACCGAGCTGTGCACGCTCATCAAGGTGCCGGTGGCGGCATCGCCTGCGGAGATTTCCTCGACCGCCAGCGCGTAGGCCACATAGTCGAGGTAGGTGCCGCCCCATTGTTCCGGGACGATCATCCCTAACAAGCCCAGTTCGCCCAGCTTGGCGATCAAGGTGTCATCGATCCAGCCAGCGTTTTCCCAGTCCTTGGCGTGAGGCGCGATTTCGTTGCGGGCGAATTCGCGGGCCATGTCGCGAATCATGATCTGTTCTTCGGTCAGTTCCAGGTCTTGCATAGGTCACGCCTCATGACCGCTGAAAAAGCTCGCCACGTGCTCGGCATCCAGTGCCTGCACGGTGGGCGGGTTCCAGTGCGGTTTCTTGTCTTTGTCTACGATCAGGGCGCGAACGCCCTCGATCAGGTCGCCCCGTTCAAACCACTGGCGATCCAGATGCAACTCCAGGTCGAAGCAGGTTTCCAGTGGCAGATGACGACCGCGGCGCAACAGCTCCAGGGTCACGGCCATGGCCAGTGGTGAACGGGTTTTCATCAGGTTGGCGGTGTCCACGGCCCAGTGATGGGTATCGGCGACGTTCACCTCCAACAGCTGTTCGATGATGCTCGGGATGTCCGGCAGGGCAAAGAAATGATCGATGGCAGGGCGCAGGCGGGCCAGTGGCGGGTCAGGCAATTGCTGCACACCGATTTTCGCCAGCGCGCCCTGCAGATCCTTGAGCGGGGTCAGGGTCCATTTCAGCGTGTCGAGCTGGCGATCCAGATCCGCCAGCCGCGCGCTCTGCAGATACCAGTCGGCCAGGCCGCAATACAGCGCGTCGGCGGCGTGAATCTGCACGCCGGTCACGCCCAGATAAATGCCCACCTCGCCCGGCACCCGAGGCAGGAAATAACTGCCGCCGACGTCTGGGAAATATCCAATGGCCACTTCCGGCATTGCCAGGCGGGTGCGTTCGGTGACCACACGTAGATCAACGCCCTGCGCCAGGCCCATGCCGCCGCCCAGCACGAAGCCGTCCATCAGCGCCATGACGGGCTTGCGATAGTGATGAAGGGTGAGGTCCAGCGCGTATTCTTCGACGAAGAACGTCTGGTGGTGGGTCTGGCCCCGTTTGAAGCTGTCGTACAGCGCACGAATGTCGCCGCCGGCGCAGAAGGCCTTTTCACCGGCCCCGCGCAGGACCACGGCGTAGACCTTATCGTCACTGGCCCAGGCATCGAGCTGCTGTTGCAGCTGGCGGACCATCTCGAGATCGATGGCATTCAACCCTTGCGGGCGATTGAGGGTGATGTGGCCGATGTGATTGCGTACTTCGGACATAACGGTGTCGCAGGCCGGTTCCTGGCCTGAAGACGTGGCCGATACTACCTGTGCCGTCATTGCTGACTCCCTGTGGCTCTTGTTCTTCTTGCTCGTTCAGCCGACCCGCGAGGGCCGTGCTCCGTGAGATGCAACAGGGATGCTAACAGCGCAAATTTGCAAATGACAATGAAGTTTCGTGCACCCTCGGTGTGCATATTTGCATGGCAGGCCCGAGCTCCATGACGGTGGACCGCAGGCTGTCCGCTGCCAATGAGTTCCTATGCCCGCAAACTGAACAACGCCATCTCGGGTGCATCACTGATCCAGTGCTGACAACGACTCGATCGTGAACTTGTGTGAGTTCTCGGTGTGCAACCGTTCACCCGCTGCAAAATGGAAGCTGTTGCCTGCGACTTCCACCACCTGTTCGACCTGACTCACCAGATGCATTTCCATGCGTTCCTGTTCGGCATTCCACACCGCCTGATGATTGAACGCCTCGACATCAAAATTCGCCCCCAGCTCGCGATTGATCCGCACCAGCAGGTTCTTGTTGAAGCGCGCGGTGACGCCCTCGGCGTCGTCGTAGGCCGCTACTAGCGTGTCGGCATCCTTGACCATGTCCACGCCGACGATGAAATGCGCCTGCTTGCCGAGCACTTCATGGGCCGAATGTAGAAACGCCACGGCTTCATCGTGGGTGAAATTGCCGATGGTCGAACCTGGGAAGAAACCGACGCGGGTGTGACCGTTGGCCTCCTTGGGCAGGGTCAGCACGCGGGTGAAGTCGTCGACCTGAGGTGCAACCACCAGTTTCGGGTACTTCTGGCGCAGGGATGTCGCGGCCTTGTTCAGGGCCGTGGCGCTGATGTCGATGGGCACGTAGACCGCGATGTGTGGCGCTGCGTCGAGCACCAAGCGTGTCTTTTCGCTGGCGCCGCTGCCGAATTCCACCAGTGCTGCACCTTCAGGAATCGATGCGGCGATCTGTCCGGCGATGCCTTTCAGCAGCCCGGTTTCGGCGCGGGTGGGGTAGTACTCGGCCGTTTCACAGATGGCCTCGAACAGGTCGGAGCCGGTCGCATCGTAGAAGTATTTTGGTGACAGGGATTTAACCGGTGCGGACAACCCGGCGACCACATCCTTGGCGAACTCGCTGTCGTTAGGGTTGACCACCCCCGGCTGGCGGGTGTCGCGGGCCAGGCGCAACCCGGCGACCATCCAGCGTTTGTCGGTCGGGAAGAAGTTGCGATAGGTGAGCCGGCAGTGATCAGGGGAGGTCACGCTGGCGCCACCGCGCAGCACCATCTGGTTGACCATGAACTTGCCGTTGTACTCACCCACCGCGCCCGCTGACGGCTTGAAGCCGGGGTAGGCGCTATAGGCACTCTGGGTCCATTGCCAGGCCACGTCGTCGACCTGTTCGAGCAAGCCTGCGCGGGCGGCGGCTTCCCATTCAGCCTCGGTGGGCAACCGGGCATCGGCCCAGGTGGCGAAGGCGGCGGCTTCGTAATAACTGATGTGGGTGACCGGGCCTGCCGGGTCGATGTCTTCCAGACCGCGCAGGCTCATGCGTTTCCAGCCGTTGTCGTCGTGCTGCCAGTACAGCGGCGCGTTCCAGCCCAGTTCCTGAATCAGCGTCCAGCCCTCGGACAGCCACAGCGCCGCCGTGTGGTAGCCGCCGTCGGCAATGAAACTCAGCCACTCGCCGTTGGTGACCAGCCGATCGCTGATCTCAAAGGATTGCAGGTAAGTCGTGTGGCGCGGTCCTTCATGATCGAAGGCGAAGGATTTGCCGTCATGGCCGATCTGGGTCAGCCCGTTGCTCAACGGCTTGAACTGGCCCCGACGGCCAGCGGCGTCTTTCGGCCAGGCCGGGTCGTAGGCGGGCTTGAGCGAGGACAGGCTGAACAGGTGCAGGATGTCCATCAACAGCAATTCCTGATGCTGCTCCTCGTGGGCCAGGCCCAGTTCGATCAGGCTCGCCATGTCATCGGACACCGACCCCATCAGCAGCTTGCCCATGTGCTCATCGACGTAGCTGCGATAAGCCTTCACCTGATCGACCCCCGGCCGGGTCATCAGCCCCCGTTGCGGGCGTGGATGACGCGGGCCGACGGCTTCGTAATACGAGTTGAAGAGGTAGCCGAAAGTCGGGTCGAACGCCTTGTAATCCGCCACGTTGGGCATCAGCAGAAAGGTCTCGAAGAACCAGGTGGTGTGCGCCATGTGCCACTTGGCCGGGCTGGCATCGGGCATCGACTGCACGACCATGTCTTCGGGGCTGAGCGGGGCGACCAGTTGCTCGGTGTGACGACGAACGCTCTGATAGCGCTTGCACAGCGGCTGCGTGGCAGGGGTTTCGCGTAGCTGGCGTGAGTGACGCATCGGTTCTCTCCGGTGTCGGGTAGCGAAGTCGCTTGGAGCAGGGCGGCGTCAATGAACTTCGAGGGTCACCTTGTCTGGATAAAAGGCCACGTGACCTTCTATCTCCTTGACCGACGGATACGCCTCTTCGTATGTCCAGACAGCGTTTTCAGCGGTCTGGCCATCGGCGCTGAGGCTGAAATAGCTGGCGTCGCCCTTGTAGGGGCAATGGGTTCGATGTTCGGTTCTAACGTAATGTTCAATCGAAATATCCGAGCGGGGCACATAAATCACCGCCGGATAACTCGCCTCCTTGAGCTCGAGCGCCTTGTCGCTCTGCGCGACACGCACGCCTTTGAAACGAACCGTTACGCGACCTTTGAGCGGCGAAATGGTGATGGGATGATCGGGACCTGGAATTTTCATGGCGATGAATCCTGTTGATCCGATAGGGACGCCCTTCGGCAAAAGCGGGCGTATGGGCAGGAAAACCAGTGTAGACGGGCCGGTCGGGGGTGGCCGCTTTTTGGTCGCAAACCCGGATCAAATGAACCGTCAGCTTCGAGG
>CAURWS010000163.1:0-7504 GCA_963528485.1 uncultured Pseudomonas sp.
CCCTCAGCTACCCCTTCGCCATGGGCGATGAAGAGCTGCGCGATCTGCTGACCCGCTCCCATCAACAGGTGGTGAGCAAACTGCCGAAGATCCGCCAAGTGGCGCTCAAACTCTGAGCGCTTGCCCAGGTATCAGTAGAAATGCCGGGCGAAGAAATTGCCGCCCAGCAGCACGCGGTCGATCCAGAACAGCTGGTGCACGGCCACGATCAGCCAAAACACCAGCTGATAGGACACCTTGCGCGTCTTGTGCCGAAACACCTGCTGAGCCACCAGCGCACCGGGCCAGCCGCCCGCCACTTCAGCGGCATGCAGGACTTTTTCCGGCACCCGCTGGCCTTGATCGCGGGCCTGCTTCTTGTCGTAGCCGTACAGCGCGAAGGCCGCCAGGCTAAGCAGCGGATACGCCGCAATTGCCGGCCACGACCCGCCGCGCAGGCCGAGAGCGATCACGCCGTACAGCGGCATGCCGCACAACAGGACGAACATCGCCAGCTTGAACTTGAGCAGCCGCACCGGGGATTTCTCGGCGCGACGCTCAGGCGGGGCCTTGAAACGCTGATTCATGCCTTCACGCTGGTCCAGTCGACCCAGCCGAACACCCAGGTCGCCAGAATGAACAGGCCAAAGGCGATGCGATACCAGGCGAACACCGCGTAGCTGTGTGTGGCGATGAACTTGAGCAAGGCGCGCACCGCGATCATCGCGAAGATGAACGAGGTGATGAAGCCCACGGCGAACACGGCAAAGTCGTCAGGCTGAAACAGGTTGCGGTACTTGTAACCGGAGTACAGCGACGCTGCGACCATGGTCGGCATGGCGAGGAAGAACGAGAACTCGGTTGCCGTCTTGCGCGACAGGCCGAACAGCAGGCCGCCAATGATCGTCGAGCCCGAACGCGAGGTGCCGGGGATCATCGCCAGGCATTGGGCGAAACCGACTTTCAAGGCATCGGACCAGGTCATCTCGTCGACGGTTTCGGCGTGCACTTCATGCTCGCGGCGCTCAGCCCAGAGCATGATGAAACCGCCGATGACCAGCGCTGCGGCGACGGTGATCGGGTTGAACAGGTATTCGTGAATCAGGTCGGAAAACATCACCCCCAGCACCACGGCCGGCAGCACACCAATGATCAGATTCAGCGTGAAGCGTCTGGCCTGTGGTTGGGTCGGCAACCCTGTGACGACCTCGAAGATCTTGTTCCGGAACTCCCACATCACCGCCAGGATCGCCCCCAGCTGAATGATGATGTTGAACGCCATGGCCCGTTCGCCGCCAAAGCCGATGAGATCGGCAACAATGATCTGGTGGCCCGTGCTTGAGATCGGCAAGAATTCCGTCAACCCTTCCACGACACCAAGTATCAACGCCTGTGTGGCGATCCAAAAATCCATCATTCCCCCAGAATGGGGCCCGCTCGTGGCGCGGCCCTCTTGATATGGTTCGAGCACTGTCCGGCGCACGATAAACCGTTGAATGTCAAAACCGCATGAACAGGCAAGACATCGCGCTCGGGCGCGCAAGCGCCGCGATGCTACCAGACCTCTGCGACGAGCGCTCAAGCCCCGATCGCGGCGGGCTGCCTTAGACCTGTGGCGAGTTTGCGTCAGGTGTTTCCCAAGCCTTGGCGTGTGCACGAACAGACGAATCTGCTCGCCACAATCGCCCGCAAAGCGCATACAATCGCCGCCCTCATTTGCTTCACTTCGCAGGAGTCTTCATGTCCGGGCTTGAACTGTTCGCCGCTGCACTGGGCGTCATTGCCGTCTGGCTGACGGTCAAACAAAACCCGTGGTGCTGGCCGATCGGCCTGGTGATGGTGTTGCTCTACACCTGGATCTTCTACGACGTGAAGCTCTACTCGGACATGCTGCTGCAGGTTGTCTATGCCGTGTTGCAATTGTATGGCTGGTGGCAATGGACCCGGCGTGGCGCAATGGCCGACGGCCGCCAAGTGACGTCACTGGGCGGCGGTGCCCTGACGCTGAGCCTGGCGGTGGGCGTGGCGGTCAGCCTGGTGCTGGGCGCGGCGATGGCCCATTTCACCGATGCCGCGCAACCCTGGCTCGACGCTGCGCTGACCGGCTTCAGCCTGGTGGCGCAGGTGTGGATGGCGCAAAAGCGCGTGCAGTGCTGGCCGCTGTGGATTGTCCTGGACGTCATTTTCGTCGGCCTCTTCCTCTATAAAGCGCTGTACCTGACAGCGGCTTTGTATGCGTTGTTCACCTTGCTGGCCGTGCAGGGATGGCGCGACTGGCGCGCCGACCCTGCGCTGGCGCGTTGAAGGTTCCATGAAAATTCTGGTGTTGGCAGGCCCCGAATCCAGCGGCAAAAGCTGGCTGGCCGAGCAGATTCAGCAGCGCTTCGGGGGCGAGCTGGTGGGCGAATACGTCAGGCATTTCATCGATGAGCAGCAGCGCGACACCTGCTACGCCGATATCCCGGCCATCGCCCGTGGGCAACTGGCCTGGGAAGACGCCGCCCGCGCACGGACCCCTGAGTTGCTGATCCTCGATACCCATTTGCTGAGCAACATCCTCTGGAGTCACACCCTGTTCGGCGACTGTCCGGCGTGGCTCAATCAGGAACTGCTCGCCCGCCACTACGACCTGCACCTGCTGCTGTCGCCCAAGGGCGTTGAATGGGTCAGCGATGGCCAGCGCTGCCAGCCACTGCTGGCCGAGCGTCAGGCATTCTTCGACGCCAGTCTGGGTTGGCTCCAATCCAATGGTCAGCGTCATGAAGTGATCGAAGGGAACTGGAGCTACCGCAGGGATCGGGCGTTTGAAGCGGTGCAGCGGTTGTTGAAGAATTGACTGCCATGCCTCTGTAACAGCATGGTCTACAGGGCTTCGGCTTTTCGCCTGGCGGTAAGGCTAGCGAATCTGATGCTTGTGTAATAACCGGTAAAACGTCGGCCGGGAGATGCCCAGCACCTTGGCCGCCACGCTGAGGTTGTCGCTATGACGGGTCAGCACGTCGCACAACGCCTGGCGCTCGGCCCGGCATTTGTACTCATCCAGCGTGCCCATGCTCGAACTGATCTCTTCCTCCCCCAGCAACCCCAGATCAAACGCCTCGATCTGCCTGCCCTCGGCCAGCACCAGCCCTCTGCGTACACGGTTTTCAAGCTCGCGCACGTTACCCGGCCAGTCGTGCTTGCCCATGGCGACCAATGCGTCCTGACTGAAATTGCGCGCCCGGCGGCCGGTTTCCTGGCTGTAGAAATGCGCGAAATGATTGGCCAGCAAGGCCAGGTCGCCGTGCCGTTCACGCAGCGGCGCGGTGCCCACCTGCAGCACATTGAGGCGGTAATAGAGGTCTTCGCGAAAACGCTTCTTGCGAATCGCTGCCTCCAGGTCGACATGAGTGGCGGCCAGAATGCGAACGTCTACGGGGATGCGCCCTGCCGGGGTTTCGACATGGCGCTCTTGTAGAAAGCGCAGCAGATTGGCCTGCACATCCAGCGGCAGGTCGCCAATTTCATCGAGAAACAGCGTGCCGCCGTTGGCGGCTTCTATACGCCCAGGCCTGCGCCCACGACTGCCCGTCGGCGAATCGTCTTCGTCGCCGAAGAGTTCTGCCTGCAACTGTTGCTCGGGAATGGCGCTGCAGTTGATCGACACGAACGCTTTATCGCGACGCTGGGACTGCTGATGCAGCGTACGCGCCACCAGTTCTTTGCCGGTGCCGGTCTCGCCACGGATCAATACCGGGGATTCGGTGGGCGCCAGCTTGGTCAGCAGGCGACGCACCTCGCGAATCGGCCGGCTTTCACCCAGCATTTCATGCCCGGGCCCGTTGCCGTAGGTCGTCCCCTGGAATCGCAACCGGGCCATGCCGTAGGCGCGCCCCAGGGTGACCTGCACCCGAGCCACGTCGAAGGGCAAGGTGTGAAAGTCAAAAAACCATTCACACACAAAATCTCCAATCAGATCTCTGCGCAGGTCATCGGCAGTCAGCACGGCGATCCATTCGGTGTTGCTGCGGGTGATCAGGTCCTTGATCAGTTGCGGCTGCTCGAAATGCTGCGGCATCAGGCGGATCAGTCCTACGTCACACGGGCGAGACACTGCCGCTTCCAGCGCGCAGGCGTCCACCTCCCATCCGGCGATACGCAGCCCCGGGATCAAACGCAGACATTCTTCGCACGGTTCGACAATTAACAGGCGGCGGATCGATGCCGGTTCATGCATATAGATTTCCTTGGCGCCAGGATTCGAAGAATATTCCGGAGAAAAAACATTTTTAGAAACAGTGTCTTGGCGACCCCGGTTGTTACATTAGCAAATATTTGACACGCGCTTGGACCGTTTAACTATAAGGCTAAGATCGAAACGTGCTTAAGAGTGGCGAAATGCATTAAAGGGGTAATCAGAGGATTGAATCAGCGCTGAAACACCCATTTGCGTCAGGAAATGTCGGTAATGAGCGAAAACGAAATCATGGATTTCTGTAAATATTTTGAAAAAAGTCGAAATCTCTTGTGACTTACCACCCGGCGCAGGTCATCAGTACAAGTGTCCAACCGCACGGGATGCCCGCCGGCGGGGACTGAACTGATACGGGCACTTGAGGACTTTCCATGAACGCCCCTTTGCGCTTCAACGATGCTTTGCTGATTGCAGGTCATGCTTTCGAACCGTTCCGCTGCGTGGCCTGGTCGGCCCAGGATGGCAACGGCGAGCTGAGCTTGACCGTGGTTGATCGCACCAGCACCCGTATTGGTCGCAAACAGATCCCGAGCAGCGCCTACTCCGATCCGAAACTGCTGGCGCAGTTTCTGGAACAGGCCCGCGCTGAAATCAGCGACGAAGGCTACCGCCTGGAACCCTGGACCATGCCAGCCTGACCCGGGATCCGCTACAAGACACGGTGTCTGGCCGTGGGGACGGCCTACCGCATCCCGTCGATATGCCGGTAGAGCGCGCCCAACTGGCGGGCCAGTTCGGCGGCTCGGCCCAGACGGATCGGCCCGCGCTCGATGTCGATCAGCAGGCTGGGGCAGTCGAACGGGGCAAGCGCCGGGGCTTCCTTGACTCGGCCATCGGTGAGGATCAACACCCGCTGCGACTCGGCCGGATAACGCTTGCGGCGTTTTTCAAGCCACTCGCTCGCCTGTTCGATGGCCTCCAACAATGGCGTTCCGCCGCCTGCCCCCAGCGTTTGCAACCAAGGTTGCAACGCGGCCCCGGCTTTGAGGCCGTGATGTTGCCAGCGGGCACTGCCGCCGCTTGCAGTGAGCAACGCCAGTCGGGCGCGCTGGCGATAGGCGTCGTCGAACAGCTGAGCCAATAAGCCCTTGGCCTGGCTCAATGCCTGATGGCGTTGAGTCGAGGCCGACGCGTCGACGATGACCAGCCACAGCGTCTGTTCACGTCGGGTACGGGGCTGGCGAACCAGATCGGCGCGACGCTGCGGACGTCCTTTCAATAAGGTAGGCACCCAGGCAATGGCGCCTTCGATTCCCGAGCCCGCCGCTCCGCTTTTACCGCCCTGTAGTCTGCCCGGTCGAGGGCTGGCATCCGCCCCCGCCTGATGACGAGGGCGAATGCCTAAGGCTTTTTTGGCCAGCTCGGCACTTCACGACGGGCGCCAGTGGCGACGGCCTGGGCAGGCATTTCGCCCCAACTGCCCTCGCCTTGCCGGGAAGGATGCTCAGGCGAAGGCGCCGGGCTGTCCGGCTGCGATGGCGCAGGAGATTGCGGCGCCTGCTGCTCGCGACGACGATGGCGCAATGCAAACTCGGCTACCGCGTCGATATCCTCAAGGGCAATCGCCGACGCCCCACGCCACGCCGTATGGGCCCGCGCGGCGCGCAGCCAAACCAAGTCAGCCCGCAAACCATCGACCCCCGCCGCAAAACAGCGCTCGGTAATGGCCGCCAGACTGTCGTCATCCAGCTCGATCGACGACAGCAACCCCCGGGCTGTCTCGCAACGCGCCTTCAACTGTTGCTGCTGATCGGCCCACTGTTCGCAGAAGGCTTCAGGCGAAGCATCGAAATCCAGGCGCCGGCGAATGATCTGGCCGCGCTGCTCAGGCAGGGTCTGGCCGCTCAGCGCAACGTTGAGCCCGAAGCGATCGAGCAACTGCGGACGCAGTTCGCCTTCTTCCGGGTTCATGGTGCCGATCAGCACGAAGCGCGCCGGGTGGCGATGGGAAATGCCGTCACGCTCGACCTGATTGATGCCGCTGGCGGCGACGTCCAGCAGCAGGTCCACCAAGTGATCGGGCAGCAGGTTGACTTCATCGACGTAGAGCACGCCGCCATCGGCCTTGGCCAGCACGCCGGAAGAAAAGCTCGCCCGTCCTTCGCCCAGTGCTGCGTCGAGATCCAGCGTGCCCACCAGACGTTCTTCGGTGGCGCCCAACGGCAGCGTGACGAACTGCCCGCTGGCCAACAGATCCGCCAGCCCGCGTGCCAGGGTGGACTTGGCCATGCCCCGCGGCCCCTCGATCAGCACCCCGCCGATCTTCGGGTCGATGGCGGTCAGGCACAGCGCCAGCTTCAGCTCATCGGCGCCGACGACTGCGGCCAGGGGGACATGTGGGGTGTCGGTCATGGTTGGGCTCTGGTCATGGTTCGTGCATCAAAAATTAAGGTTCACACAGTCTGCGTCTGCCCGGAGGGCGTAGGCCGGTGGCAAGAATCAAAAGCGGCAGCGGCGCAGCTTATGTTTCTTCTATATCCAGCAACAGATTTTCCAGCGCCGCACGGTACTCGCCCGGTTCCTGCCACAACCCGCGCTGCTGGGCTTCGAGCATGCGCTCGGTCATGTCGCGCAAGGCATCGGGGTTGTGCTGCTGGATGAACTCCCGAGTCGAAGCGTCAAGCAGATAGGCATCGGCCAGCAAGGCGTACTGGTGATCATCGATCAGCTCGGTGGTCGCGTCGAAAGCGAACAGGAAATCCACCGTCGCCGCCATTTCGAACGCGCCTTTATAGCCGTGCCGCTTGACCCCTTCGATCCATTTCGGATTGGCCGCCCGCGAGCGTACCACCCGGTTCAGCTCTTCTTTAAGGCTGCGGATTTTCGGCAGGTCCGGCTGACTGTGGTCGCCATGGTAGCTGGCGACTTTCACGCCGCTCAGGCTTTCCACCGCTGCCAGCATGCCGCCCTGGAACTGGTAATAGTCGTTGGAATCAAGCAAGTCGTGCTCGCGATTGTCCTGATTCTGCACCACCGCCTGCACCTGACCCAGGCGTTTGGCGAAGTCATTGCGCGCGGGTGTGCCCTCATCGGCGGCGCCATAGGCGTAACCACCCCAGTTCAGGTACACCTCGGCCAGATCCTCGCGGGTCTGCCACAGGCGGCCATCGATGGCGTTCTGCACACCAGCGCCATACGCCCCGGGTTTTGCACCGAAGATGCGCCAGCCAGCCTGCTTGGCCGCTTGTTCGGCGCTCAGGCCTTCGCGCTGCAGTTGCTCGCGCTCCTGACGCACACGGGCGGCGAGCGGGTTCATGTCATCCGGCTCATCCAGCGCCGCGCCTGCTTGCA
>CAURWS010000164.1:0-7494 GCA_963528485.1 uncultured Pseudomonas sp.
CGATTGCGGTGTATCTCTGACGAAAATTGTCGACTCAGACGAAGCGATCGCGGGCAAGCGCGCTCCTACAGGGAGATCTGGCAGGGCTGCCGAGCGGCTCGCTGTCGCATGGTATTCGTTGGGCGATCTGAGATCATGAGGCGTCGCAGACAGCCATTCGGCCCTATGGGGCCGAGCTGTTATCATTCGCCGCATTCACTCAGTACGGATTGATTCATGTCCTCTCGCGAAATCCGCATCGCAACCCGCAAAAGTGCACTGGCGCTCTGGCAGGCCGAATACGTCAAGGCTCGTCTGGAGCAGGCTCATCCGGGCTTGATCGTGACCCTGGTTCCGATGGTCAGTCGTGGCGACAAGCTGCTGGATTCGCCGCTGTCGAAAATCGGCGGCAAGGGCCTGTTCGTCAAAGAGCTGGAAACCGCACTGCTGGAAAACGAAGCGGATATCGCGGTCCACTCGATGAAAGACGTGCCGATGGATTTCCCTCAGGGCCTGGGCCTGTTCTGCATTTGCGAGCGTGAAGACCCGCGCGATGCGTTCGTTTCCAACACCTTCGCAAGCCTCGATGAACTGCCAGCGGGCAGCATCGTCGGCACCTCGAGCCTGCGTCGTCAGGCGCAACTGCTGGCTCGTCGTCCAGACCTGAAAATCCATTTCCTGCGCGGCAACGTCAACACGCGTCTGGCCAAGCTGGATGCCGGCGAATACGACGCCATCATTCTTGCGGCGGCCGGTTTGATTCGACTGGGCTTCGAAGATCGCATCACCGCACCGATCAGCATCGGCGACAGCCTGCCAGCCGGTGGCCAGGGCGCGGTCGGCATCGAGTGCCGCAGCGTCGACATCGAGCTGCACGCGCTGCTCATTCCTCTGCATCACAACGACACTGCCGTGCGCGTCACGGCCGAACGCGCACTGAACAAGCACCTCAATGGCGGCTGCCAGGTGCCAATCGCCTGTTACGCGGTGCTCGAGGACGATCAACTGTGGCTGCGCGGTCTGGTGGGCGATCCTGCCGGCAGCCTGTTGCTGCGTGCCGAAGCCCGCGCCTCGCAAGCCGATGCGCAAGCCCTCGGTGTGCAGGTGGCCGAGGCGCTGCTCGATCAGGGGGCGGCGAAGATCCTCAAGGCGGTCTACGGCGAGGCGGGCGAGGAGTGAAGGGCTGGCGTCTGCTGCTGACCCGCCCGGCCGAAGAGTCGCAAGCCCTTGCGCGCACCCTGGCCGAAGAAGGCGTGTTCAGCGCCAGCCTGCCGATGCTCGACATCGAGCCGCTGCCAGTCTCCGAAGAAAACCGCTCAATCATCTACAACCTTGCCGCTTACTGCGCGGTGATCGTGGTCAGCAAGCCTGCCGCACGGCTGGGCCTTGAACTGGTCGATGAGCTCTGGCCGCAGCCGCCGATGCAGCATTGGTTCACGGTCGGCGCTGCCACTGCGCAGATCCTCGACGATTACAACTTGCGCGTGTTCTTCCCCGAGCAGGGCGACGACAGCGAAGCGCTGCTCGACTTGCCGCAACTCCAGGAAACCCTTTCTTCGGTTTACGACCCCAAGGTGCTGATCATGCGCGGTGAAGACGGCCGCGAATTGTTGGCCGAGCGCTTGCGCGAACGGGGCGTAAGTGTCGATTATCTGCCGCTGTACCGGCGCAAGCTCCCGCAATACCCGGCGCTCGCCCTGCCGAACACGGTCCGGGCGGAACGCTTGAACGGGCTGGTGGTCAGCAGTGGACAGGGTTTTCAACATCTGCGTGAACTGGCGGGCGATGCATGGCCTGATCTTGCGCGGATGCCATTATTTGTACCGAGCCCTCGGGTCGCTGAACTGGCGCGTGAGGCCGGGGCTCAGACCGTTGTGGACTGCCGTGGCGCCAGCGCTTCGGCTTTGCTGGCAGCGCTGCGGGGACATCCCGAACCTGCCTCTCAGGCGTAATGATCGACCCGTCGGATTACGCGATTACGCCCCAATGCAAAGGATGGATACGTGAGCGAAACAGTCTTGCCAAAAGATGACGTTGAACCGGTGCTGGCCAAACCTGAGCCGCTTCCGGATCCAGCGCAAAAAGAACCTTCGAACCGTCGCTCCGGCAATGGTCTGGCCGTACTGGCGTTGCTGCTGGGCGCAGCAGGCGTGGCGGTCGGTGGCTGGAGCGTGTGGCAGTTGCGCGCCATTCAGACCGGCCACCAGCAGCAGGCCGGGCAGCTTCAGGACATCGGCGCGCAAACCCAGAGCCTCAAGCAGAGCGAGCAGCAGTTGGCGGCGCGCGTGGCCACCTTGCCGCCTGCCGAAGAGCTGGAAGACCGCCGCCGTCTGGTGACCCAACTGCAGGGCGATCAGCAGCGCCTCAGCCAGCGTGTCGAGACCGTGCTGGGTGCCAGCCGCAAGGACTGGCGTCTGGCCGAGGCCGAGCACCTGCTGCGTCTGGCAAGCCTGCGGTTGTCCGCGTTGCAGGACATTAACAGCGCCCAGGCGCTGGTGCAGGGCGCCGACGAGATTCTGCGCGAGCAGGACGACCCGGGCGCCTACGCTGCACGCGAGCAACTGGCCAAGAGCCTGGCAGCCCTGCGCAGTGTCGATCAGCCGGATCGCACCGGCCTGTTCCTGCAACTGGCGGCCCTGCGCGATCAGGCGACTCAGCTGAACGCGTTGGCGCCTGAGTACAAGGACAAGGGCGAGTCGCTGCTGGGCCTCACCGACGGCAGCGAAGACAGCTATTGGGCGAAGTGGTGGGACAAGATCTCCCAATACATCCGCATCGACTTCCACGCCGACAAAAACATTCGTCCGTTGCTTGCTGGGCAGAGCCTGACCCAAGTTCGCCTGGCCCTGAGCCTGGCGCTGGAGCAGGCTCAGTGGGCCGCGCTCAATGGCGAGCAGCAGGTTTACGCCAAAGCGGTGACCGAAGCGCGCAGCGTGCTCGACGCCAACTTCAATCAGGACAACCCGCAAAGCAAAGTGCTGGGCGAGCGTCTGGACGAGCTGGCCAGGCAGCCGGTGGCGGTGGTCACGCCCGATCTGACGCAGAGCCTTGGCGCGGTGCAGGCCTATCTTGAGCAGCGCCACACGCCTGTGGGCGGCGCGCTGGAAAAACCGGCTGAAGGGGCGACCGCCGGGAGCAAACCATGAAGCGCGCCTATGTGATCGTGTTCATCCTGATCGTGGTCGCAGCCTGCGTTGGGCTCGCGATCTCTCGTCACACGGGTTACGTGCTGATCGCCTACGACACCTTCCGCTACGAGTCCAGCCTGTGGGCCGCGTTGGCCTTGCTGATCGCCATTGCCCTCGGGATCGGGTTGGTGCGCGGGCTGATCCGCCTGCTGACGACCTCCGGTCGCGTGGTCAATCCATGGTCGCGCCGTAACCGCAGCCGTCGCGTCCAGGTGGCCATCGAACAGGGTCAGATGGACCTCGCCGAAGGTCGCTGGGCCAGCGCGCAGCGTCATCTGCATCGCGCGGCCGAGGCTGAGCGCCAACCGCTGCTGTATTACCTCGGCGCCGCCCGCGCGGCCAACGAGCAGGGGCGCTACGAAGAAAGCGACAACCTGCTGGAACGCGCTCTGGAACGTCAGCCCCAGGCTGAACTGGCGATTGCCTTGAATCACGCCCAGCTGCAACTGGACCGTGGCGACAGCGATGGCGCACAGGCCACGCTGCAAGCGATGCACGACCGTCATCCGCACAATCCGCAGGTGCTGCGTCAGTTGCAGCGTTTGTATCGCCAGCGCGGCGAGTGGTCCGAACTGATCCGCCTGATGCCCGAGCTGCGCAAGGACAAGGTTTTGCCCGCGCAAGAGCTGGCTGAGCTGGAGAAGCGCGCCTGGGGCGAGAACCTGTCACTGGCTGCGTATCGAGGTGAGGAAGGCGACGCCGGTTTGCCTGCCTTGGAAAAAGCCTGGCAACAGTTGACCTCCGCGCAACGCCAGGAGCCCGCGCTGATTCTGGCCTACGCCGAGCAGCTGCGTCGTCACGGCGCCGATGTGCAGGCCGAAGAAGTCCTGCGCAACGCGATCAAGCGCGACTACAACAGCCATCTGGCGCGACTGTACGGGCTGGTGCGCGGCAGCGATGCGGGCAAGCAGCTGCAAACGGCTGAAGGCTGGCTCAAGCAGCACCCGGACGATCCCGGTCTGCTGTTGACCTTGGGTCGCCTGAGCCTGCAAAGCAGCCTGTGGGGCAAGGCTCGGGATTACCTGGAGGCCAGCTTGCGCCTGCAGCGCAACCCCGAAGCCTGCGCCGAGCTTGCGCGTCTGTTGGGGCAACTGGGTGAAACCGACCGCAGCAACCAGTTATTCCAGGAAGGTCTGGGGCTGCTGGACGAGCGTTTACTGGCTCGCCCGCTGCCTTCCCTGGCTCGCGCATGAACTGAAATATCTTGATCTGCAAAAGGCCCTTAAACAGGGCCTTTTGTTATTGTTTCGCCAAAGTGTGTAGGGCTTTTCTCTATCCTGTGAAGGAAGTTGCACGGCGCGGTGATAGGCGGATGCGCCTTCCTATACGTGCAGTCGATAAATCCTTACCAATGCTGGGAAATATCCTCCTCCGGTTACCTTGAAAGCGACTCTCGCTTTCCTCTACCGTAACCGCCTTCGTCTTTTGTTACGGATTTTCCATGCACCTGGCTCGCACTCGCTCTCTGTTCTTCCTGGCGTTTCTTGCCTGCGCCTTGATGGCGGGAGTGGCAGTCGCTCTGCAGGACGCGGTGGGTTCGACGCCATGCCCGCTGTGCCTGGTGCAGCGGGCATTGATGCTGGCGTGTTCGGCGATTTGTCTGATCGCGGCAGTCCATGTGCCTGGTCGGCAGGGATGGCGCGTTTATTCGGGCGTTCACGCGTTCATTGCCCTGATCGGCGCTGCGACCGCTGCGCGACAGGTCTGGTTACAAGACTCTCCCCCCGAGGACCTTGCAGCCTGCCTTGAAAACCTGCAGCACCTTCTGAATACGCAATCCTTTGCCAAGGTCGTTTACCTGATGCTGATCGGCGAGGCCGGGTGTTCTGAAATCACGTGGACGCTGTTCGGCATCAGTCTTCCCGAGTGGAGCCTGCTGGCCTTTTCGGGCATCAGCCTGTTCGCCTTCTATTACCTGTTCATCGAATTTCGGCGATTTGGATCAATGGATCCGGGATTGCCGGATTAAACGCTTGTATGAACTTTATCGACTGCGTACCTTGAAGGCCTCGGCGTGCGGGCATAATCTGGGCCGCACGCATCATCGGATCAACGCTGCTGTCGACGTTTTTTCACAGCCGGTTTTCATAGGCGTCACGCTGGATCGTCAGACGATTTCAGGTCGAATGCCCCGAAGGGAAGAGAGAACATCATGCTGGAAAGTTGTCAGAATGCTCAGGAACGCTGGGGTGGGGTTCACAAGCTGATCGACCGTTGGTTGCTCGAACGCAACGACCTGATCCAGGCTTACGACGTTCTTGGCGCGGAGCCCGAAGCACTCTCCGAAACCCGCAAGCAACTTCAGGAATTCTGCGGCACCCTCGTCGATTACGTCTCGGCAGGGCATTTCGAAATCTACGAGCAACTGACCGGCGAAGCCCGTGCGTTCAACGATCAGCGCGGTCTGGACCTGGCCGAAACCATCTACCCGCGCATTGACGTCATCACCGAGAAACTGCTGGCGTTCAACGATCTGTGTGACGAAGGCAAATGCGTCGCCGAGAAATTCAAGGAGCTGGGCGGCTTGCTGCATGAGCGCTTCGAGCTCGAAGACTGCCTGATCGAAGTGCTGCACAACGCGCACAAGGAACAGGACGCGGTACAGGCGTAACGGGCTTCGCAACGTAAAGCCTGACCGTTTTCGCGAGACAAAAAAGGGTGCCTGAGGCACCCTTTTTTATTGGCCGAATGCGTTTACTGCGACACTGCCAGCAGCTCGATTTCGAACACCAGCGGGGTGTACGGATCGATCAGATCGCCTGCGCCTTCTGCGCCATAGGCTTGCGCCGAAGGGATCACCAAGCGCCATTTCGCACCCACCGGCATGTCGACCAGTGCGGTGGTCCAGCCTGCGATCACGCTGTCCAGACGGAACCACTGCGGCTGTTGGCTCTGGTCGAAGATCGTGCCGTCAGGCAGGCGCCCGACGTACTTCACTTGTACGCGACCATTGATGTCGGGTTTGGGGCCGTTGCCTGGCGTCAGCTCGGTCATGAGGATGCCGTCTGCCAGTTGGCGAACGCCTGGCTTGGCCTTCTCGGCCTCCATGAAGCGACGTTCTTCTTTAAGTGCAGCTTCGGTCTGCGGCTCGGACTGGCCGGAGTTTTCTGCCTGTGCGAGAGCGGCGTCGTGGTCGCTGAGAATCTGCTCCATGCGCTCCTGTTTGATCGCCAGCGGCTTGTTCTGATACGCCTGCTGCAGGCCTTCGATCAGGGCCGGCAGTTGCAGGTCCGGCGCTTCCTGGCGCAGGCGTTCACCCAGGCTCGCCCCCAAGCTGTACGCCAGGTCATGAGCATTGTCGGAGGGTGGAGCATCGGTCGCGTGAGCAAGGGGTACCAAGAGGAAAAACGACATAAACAGGTAGCGCGACATGAATGCTCTCCGGCCTGGGAAGTGGCGATTATGCCAGCGCCGGAGAGCAAATGTGCTGACGATGTGAAGGGATTTTGGCCGGTGTGCAACAGACCATCATTAGTACTGTCAAGATGCGCTAGCGGCGGTGCGGGCAGAGGTCTAGTATGAGCCGCATTCAAATCAGCCAGGAGGTAAGTCATGTCGGCCACCAAGAAGCCAGTAAACACTCCGTTGCATTTGCTCCAACAACTCTCGAGCAGCTTGCTCGAACATCTTGAAGATGCCTGCTCCCAAGCCTTGGCTGACGCCGAGAAGTTGCTCGCCAAGCTTGAGAAGCAACGCGGCAAGGCGCAGGAAAAACTGCACAAGTCCCGCACCAAACTGCAGAACGCTGCCACTGCCGGTAAAGCCAAGGCACAAGCCAAGGCCAAAGACGCTGTTGCTGAACTCGAAGCACTGCTTGATGCCCTGAAAGATCGTCAGACCGAAACCCGCACTTACATCCTCAACCTCAAGCGCGATGCTCAGGAAAGCCTGAAGCTGGCGCAGGGCGTTGGTCGTGTGAAAGAAGCGGTGGGCAAGGCGCTGAGTGATCGCGCTGCCAAGGCTTCTGCCAAACCTGCGAGCAAAGCCGCTGCGAAACCCGCCGCCAAGCCTGCCGCGAAAGCTGCAGCCAAGGCGCCTGCCAAAGCCGCCGCTGCCAAACCTGCTGCTGCAAAACCCGCTGCCAAGGCTCCGGTAAAAGCGGCGGCTGCAAAACCTGCCGCAAAAACCGCAGCCGCTAAACCGGCTGCCACCAAGGCACCTGTTGCTGCCAAGCCAGCCGCCAAAGCCGCAAGCAAGCCAGCCGCCAAACCTGCTGCGAAAGCACCGGTTGCAGCCAAGGCTCCTGCTAAAACTGCAGCGGCAAAACCTGCCGCTGCTGCCAAGTCAGCCGCTAAGCCTGCTGCCAAACCAGCGGCAAAAGCGCCTG
>CAURWS010000165.1:0-7433 GCA_963528485.1 uncultured Pseudomonas sp.
CGGCCACGCCGCGCACGTGGGTGGTGCCGCTGGCGGTCAGGCGCTGGCCGAAACCGTTCCAGTCATCCACCACTTCAACGCCTTCGGCATCGCGGCGCACGGTGACGAATACGCGTTTTTCGTCATGGTCACTGACGGCCACTTCGATCCAGTCGCTGTACAGGCAGCCCGTGGTGTAGAACTTGTTGCCCTCTATGCGCCATTGCTCGCCGTCCAGGTACAGCCTGGAGCTCAGGTGCGACTGCGCCGTGGCGCCCACTTCGCCGGTGGCCGGGCCGACGGTTTCGCCGCGCACCAGGCGGTCGAACCAGACTTTGCGGCGCTCCTCGTCGCGGCTGTTGAGCAGGTTTTCGGTAAAGCCAATGTGACCCCGCAGCGCCTGTACCAGGTTGGAGTCGGCCTCGCCCAGCTCGATCAGCAAGTTGGTCAGTTCCGGCAGGGTGATGCCGCCCCCGCCGTACTCCTTCGGCACCCGCAGCGCAGTGAAGCCGGACGCCTTGAGCAGCTGCAATTCCTCATGGGGCAGGCGGCGCTCAAGCTCGCGGCTGATGGCGCCTTCGCGCAGGTGGGTAAACAGCGGGCGGAAACGTTCGGCCAGTTGCTCGTATTCCGTCGAAGGGCCCGCGCCCCAGGCGGCGTTGATTTGGTGGGTCATGCTCAAACTCTCTTTGCGTGCGATAGAAAAGGAGGCGTCCGCCTCGTGGTTTGGGGCGTTCAGACGGCGACTGACCGCTCGCGCAGCAGTGTGGCCGGATGCGCCGGGTAAGGCAGGCCCAGACGCTCGCGCAGGGTGTTGCCGGTCGGGCCGTCTTCAGGCACCAGGCCACGACGTTTAAGTTCCGGGAGGATCAGCGCGATGAAGTCGTCCAGCCCTTCGGGGTAGGTCGGCGGCAGGATGTTGAAACCATCGGCGCCGTAGCCTTCGAACCAGGCTTGCAGCTGGTCGACCACCTCCTCAGGGGAGCCCACCAGCGTCCAGTGGCCCCGCGCGCCGGCCAGTCGCAGGTACAGCTGGCGGATGCTCAGGCCTTCAGCGGCCAGTTGCAGAATCAGCTGCTGGCGGCTCTTCGACGCGTTGGTGGCCGGCAGGTCCTGTGGCAGCGGGCCGTCCAGCGGCAAGTGGGACAGATCGACCCCGCCCAACAAGCCCGAGAGCAGGCTCAGGCCCACTTGTGGATGCACCAGATCCTGCAGGCGTTGGTGTTTGGCGTGGGCTTCGGCGGATGTCGGCGCGGTGAAGATGGTCACTCCCGGCAGGATCTTGATGTGCTCCGGCTTACGCCCGAGCACAGCGGCGCGGGACTTGATGTCGCTGTAGAACGCATGGGCATCGGCCAGGCTCTGGTGCGCGGCAAAGATCGCTTCAGCCGTGGCCGCAGCCAGCGCACGGCCATCGTCCGAGGCCCCGGCCTGCACCAGCACCGGCTTGCCCTGAGGCGAGCGCAGCACGTTCAGCGGCCCGCGCACATGGAAATGCTCGCCATGGTGATCGGCCAGGTGCAGTTTGTTGCGGTCCAGGAAGACGCCCTTTTCCTTGTCCAGCAGCAGGGTGTCGTCTTCCCAGCTGTCCCACAGCTTGTCGACCACTTCATGGAATTCCCGCGCACGGCTGTAGCGGTCGGCGTGGGCCGCCTGATTGCCTTCCGAGGCGCCGCCGAAGTTCTTCGCCGCGTCCGGGTCGCTGCTGGTCACCAGGTTCCAGCCCACCCTGCCGCCGCTGATCTGGTCCAGCGAGGCGAACTGCCGCGCGAGATTAAAGGGCTCGCTGTAGCTGGTGCTGGCGGTGGCCACCAGACCGATGCGCGAGGTCACGGCAGCGAGGGCCGAGAGCAGGGTCAGCGGCTCGAAGCTCAGGCTGGGGGCGATCACCCGGTCAAAAGTCGGCGCATCGATGCCGCGCACCGAGACGCTGTCGGCGAGAAACAGCGTGTCGAAACCGGCGGCTTCGGCCTTGCGCGCCAGGTCAATGAAATGGTTCAGGCGAATGCCGGCGTCGGCCTGGGAGCCGGTGTCACGCCAGGCGGCGATGTGGTGCCCGGTGGCGCGCAGGAACAGGCCGAGTTTCAGGGTGTCGGGACGTTTGCTCATCTGGGTACTCCTTGTAAATCGGGGCTTGAGTTCGGGGGCAAGGTTCTCAACGGATCAGCAGGCCACAGCGAACGACAGGCTGCGGCTCAGGGGAATCGGGGCCTGACGACTGCCGGGAATGGCCGCCAGCAGGCGCTGGGTGTAGCTGTGTTGCGGGTTCTGCCAGAGGCTGTGGGGCGTGGCCTGCTCGACGATGTTGGCCTCGTGCATCACCAGCACCCGATCGGAGAAGTAGCGCACCACCGAGAGGTCGTGGGAAATGAACAGGTACGACAGGTCGAAGGCTTCGCGCAGCTCCACCAGCAGATTGAGAATCTGCGCCTGGGTCGACACATCCAGCGCCGACACCGGCTCGTCACAGATCACCAGTTTCGGCTTGACGATCAGCGCCCGGGCGATGCCGATGCGCTGGCGCTGACCACCGGAAAACTGATGGGGCAGGCGATCCAGGCTGTTGCGCGCCAGGCCCACGGCATCGAGTATCTGCTCCCGCGCCTGGCGTCTGCGTTGCGGGTCGGTCTGGCCGTGCAAACGCTGAACCCGGTCGAGAATGTGCTCGACGCTGTGCCGTGGATTGAGCGCGGCATACGGGTCCTGAAAGACCATCTGCAGCTGCCCGCGCCAGGTCAGTTGCTCAGTCGGACTCAAGGTGGCGATGTCGCGGCCGCTGAAGTGGATCTGGCCCTGACGGGGTCGCAGCAGGCCTAGCAGGGCCTTGCTCAGGGTCGACTTGCCGCAGCCGGATTCACCCACCAGCCCGACGGTTTCCCGCTCGCTGATGGCAAACGACAACCTCTTGAGCACGTCACGCTCGCCATAGCCCAGGCTCAGGTTGTCGACCTGCAACAGCGGCGCCTTGCCCGGTGTGGCGGGGCGTGGCGCGTGGCCGGGGGAGTAGTGGGTATTGCTGACCTTGTACTGATTGGCTTGCCCCGGTTTGCGCGTGATCTGGATCTCCGGCAGGCGCTGATCGAGGTAGTGCTGATCATGATCGCGACCCAGGGATGCATTGAGCAGGCCCCGGGTGTACGGGTGCGCCGGGCGCTGAAACAGCTCGGTACTGCGCCGATGCTCCAGCGCCTGGCCGTCATGCATGATGATCACCCGGTCGGCTTGCTGGCGGACCACGCCCAGATCGTGAGTGATCAGCAGCAGGCCCATGCGCAGTTCCTTGCGCAGGCTGTCGAGCAATTCGAGGATCTGCGCCTGCACGCACACGTCCAGCGCCGTGGTGGGTTCGTCGGCGATCAACAGGCGCGGCTCGCAGGCGATGGCCATGGCGATCATCACCCGCTGGCGCTGCCCGCCCGACAAATGCTGCGGGTACTCACGCAGGTGCGCGGCGGGGCGTGGCAGCTGCACCAGGCCGAACAGTTCTTCGGCACGCTTATAAGCTTGGCGGCGCGTGAGGTCGGTGTGGGTGAGCAAGGTTTCGGTCAGTTGCTCGCCCAAGGTCAGCACCGGGTTGAGGCTCGACAGCGGCTCCTGAAAGACCATGCCCAGCGCGTTGCCCTGCAAGCGGCGCATTTCTCGGGGAGACAGCTGCAGCAGGTCGCGGCCTTCGAACAGCGCCTGGCCGCTGAGCCTGGCGTTATCCGGCAACAGCCTGAGCAGCGCCAGTGCGGTGGTGGATTTTCCGCAGCCGGACTCACCGACCAACGCCAGGCTTTCGCCGGCCTCCAGGGTGAAGTCCAGCCCTTGCACGGCATTGAAACCTTCGTAACTCACGCGCAACCCGCGTACGTCGAGCAGGCTCATGGGATGTACCTGCGCAGGCGCGGATTGAGCGCGTCGTTGAGGCCGTCACCCAGCAGGTTGAAGGCCAGCACCACGGAAATGATCGCCACGCCGGGCAGTGCCGTGAGGAACCAGGCGCTGGCGATCTGTTCGCGGCCGCTGCCGATCATGCCGCCCCAGCTCGGGCGGTTCGGGTCGCTCATGCCGAGAAACGCCAGACCCGCTTCGATGAGGATCGCCGAGGCCACCAGAATCGAGGCGGTGACCACTAGCGGCGCCAGGGCGTTGGGCAGGATTTCGTGCAGGATGATCGAGCGGGTGCTGAAGCCCTGACTGCGCGCCGCGGTGACGAAATCGGCCTCGCGCAGGGTGCGAAACTCTGCGCGAATCAGCCGTGCCACCGTGGGCCACGATGACACGCCAATGGCCAGGGCGATGATGTTCACGGTGGGGTTGCCGATGGCGACGATGACGATCACCAGCAGGAACGACGGCACGGTCTGGAACACTTCGGTGATGCGCATCAGCACATCGCCCAGACGCCCGCCGTGGTACCCGGCCAGTGCGCCCACCGTGACGCCGATCAACACGCTCAACAGCGTGCCGTACACCGCGATCAACAGCGATGCCCGCGCGCCATAGGCAATGCCGGCGGCCACGTCGCGGCCCAGGGAGTCGGTGCCCAGCGGGTAGGCCGGGTCGCTGAAAGGCCAGAGCATGGGTTCGGCGACCATCTCGGAGGGGTCGCCCGGAAAGAAATAACCGGCGCTCAGGGCCATGGCCAGGGTCGCCAGAAGAATGCTGGTGCCGGCCAGCGCCGCCGGATTACGCCGCAACGCACCCCAGACGCTTTCACTGTGGCCGGTGCGAGCCGGCTGGATTGCACTCATCGTCATTGGATGCTCACTGATCAAAGGTATTCATGTTCAGCCGGTGCCCTGTAACAGCACGGCTCAGTCATCATTCGGCTTGCACCCTCGGGTCGAGCCAGGCTTGCAGCAGGTCCATGGCGACGTTGACCACGACCACCAGAATCGACGACAGCAGGAGGATGCCGAGCAGCAGGTTGTAGTCCCGCGACAGCACCGCATCGAGGGTCAAACGGCCAAGGCCGGGCCAGCCGAACAGCGTCTCGGTCACCGCTGCGCCGCCCAGCAACGCCGCAAAATGCAGCCCGGCCATGGTGGTCACGGGGAGCAGGGCGTTGCGCAGCACATGGCGAACGGCGACGCGAACCGGATGCAGCCCCTTGGCTTTGGCGGTGCGCACGAAATCCTGGCGCTGCACTTCCAGCATCGAGGCGCGGGTCAGGCGGGCGTACAGCGCGATGTAAAAGGTGGCCAGGGTCAGCACCGGCAGGATCGCGTGGCGCACGCGGTCGAGCAGCCAGTCAACGCCGTGCAGGTCCATCCCCAGGGTTTCGATGCCGTCGCTGGGCAGCCAGCCGAGGGTCACGGAAAACAGCACCACGGCCATCAGGCCGATCCAGAAACCCGGCGTGGAATAGAGCAGCAGTACGGTCAGCGACAACGCGCGGTCCGGCCAGCGCCCGACCTTGCTGGCCATCACCACACCGGCTGCGATGCCGAGGGCCAATGCCAGCAACAGCGCGCTGACCATCAGCAGCAGGGTGTTGGGCAGCCGGTCGAACACCAGTTGACTCACCGGCAGGTTGAAGCGCGGCGACAGCCCAAGGTCCAGATGCGCCAGGTGGCTGAGGTAGGCCAGCAACTGCTGACCTAACCCGAGATCCAGGCCGAAATGGCTGCGCCACTGGGCCAGGGTGGCCTCCGTGGCGCCCCCCGACTCGCTGGCCAGCACATCCACAGCGTCACCGGGTATCAACCGCAGCAACAGAAAGTTCAGCAACAGAATGCCAAACACTGTCGGGATGGCCTGCCACAGCGTGCGGCGGGCCAGGCGGAACATCCTCAGGCGCTCAGCCATGGGCGACCACTTCGCCACTGAGGTTCACATTGGCGAGGCTGCCGTCCAGGCCGTTGCCGTCGGCTTCAAACCCGGAAACCCTGGCGTTGTACACCGTGACCTGCTGCTGCATGACCAGGGTGATGTTGGGCAGCTCTTCGATGACGATCTTCTGGAACGCCTTGAACAGGTCGCCGCGCTTCTGCTCGTCGGTCTCCACGGCGGCGCTTTCCAGCAGGCGATCGACTTCAGGGTTGTTGTAGTGCGAACCGTTGGAGAAGGGCAGGCCCTTGCGGAAGTTCTTCGACCAGTACAGCCGTTGCACGCCCACGGTGGGGTCGAACATGGTGCCCATGCCGACCACGGCAAAGTCGAAATCGCGGTCGGTGTAGATGCGTTTGGTGTAGGTCGGGAAATCCTGTGAACGCAGCTGCACGTCAATGCCGATGCGCGCCAGCGCCGTGCGGATGTAGGCCGCCGTGCGCGCGTAGCTGTCGCCGTAGGGCAGCGGGTCGAGGGTCAGGCTGAAACGCGAGGTGCCCTTGAGCGGCAAGCCGGCCTGATCGAGCAGGGCGTTGGCCTTGGCCACGTCGAACGGGTACGGGTCGGGCCCGGTGTAGACGTATTGCGGGAAGCTCTTCGGAATCGGCGACACGCTGACGTCGGCATAGCCGTAATACACCACCTTCTTGATCACCTCGCGGTCGATGGCGTGGGCGATGGCCCGGCGCACTTCGTGGCGGCCGAGCAGCGGGTGGTCGAGATTGAACTCAAGCATGGTCGGCGTGATGCTGTAGGCGTAGCCGCGGGTGGTGTATTTGAGCTTGCCGGACTGGGTCAAGCGCTTGAGGTCGCTCAGCGGCACCGGGCTCTGGCCACCGGCGTCCAGGGTGCCGTTTTCAAAGGCCGCCAGGCGCGAGGCCGAATCAGGCACCACTTTCAAAAACAGCGTGTCGACCCCCGGCAGGCTGGCATCCCAGTAATCTGGGTTGCGCTCGTATTCGATGAAACTGCCACGCTGCCACTGCTTGAAGCGATAGGGGCCGGTGCCCACCGGGGCATTGTTGTGCGGGTTGCTCAGCGGGTCGCCCGAGGCGTACAGGTGCTTGGGCAGGATCGGTGTTTCACTGCCGGCGAAGGCGCGAATCAGGTACGGCGCAGGCTTGGCCAGCTTGACGATGGCGGTGTGATCGTCCGGGGTTTCGACACTGGCCAGGTTGGCAAAGGTGCTGCCACCGCGCGGGTGGTAGCGCTTGTTGGTTTCCAGCGAAAACGCTACGTCCTGAGCCGTGAATGGCTGGCCGTCGTGCCATTTGACCCCTTCACGCAATTTGAACGTGTAGCTCAGGCCATCGGCCGCCGCTTCCCAGGACACCGCCAGGCCTGGTTGCGGCGTGAGGGTTTCGTCGTAACGCAGCAGGCCTTCGAGCACCTTGCTGCTGGCAGTGATGGCTGTGCCCGCCGAGGTGTTGAAGGAGCTCAGCGTCGGCGGCTCGGGGTTGACCAGCAGGTTGAAGATCCGCCGCCCCGTGACCGCTTCGGCAGTGGCTGCGGCCAGTGCGCTTGGCAAAAACGGCACGCTGGCGCCCAGCAAGGGCAGGGCGGACAGCCCTGCGATGAATTGACGACGAGAGAAAGGCAGTGGGCAGTGATCCTTGAGCAAAGCGCTGCTTGAAAAAGGG
>CAURWS010000166.1:0-7426 GCA_963528485.1 uncultured Pseudomonas sp.
GTCAGATACGGTGATGCTGAATGTATCAACGCCATCGCGGGCAAGCGCGCTCCTACAGTGGGTGCATTTGCTATCAGATCAAATCCGCCAGGTCCCGCGCATCACGCAGGTGCCAGACCCGCTCGATCAGCGCCTTGCCCTGCGCCACCGAACGGGCGCCGGAGAAGGCCAGCAGGCGCTGCACCTTGTCTTCCAGTTCAGGCCGCGACAGGGTATTGCCCGGATCGCCTTTCGGATCGTCAATGGCGGCGGTCAGCGTGCGGCCATCGGTGGTGGTGACGATCACGCGCCCCAACCAACGCGCCGGGTAGGCGCCGTCGACTTCAGGGTCCAGCTCCATGGTGACCTTCTCGCGGAAAGCGGCCACTTGCGCATCGGCCAGCGCCAGATCGCGGAATTCGATCAGCTGCGCACTGCCGTGCACGGCAATCAGCCCCAGCACCGCGCCCATGGAAAACTTCGCCTGGTGCACGGTTTGCGGCACATCGACCCGACCCAGCACATCGATCGCGCCCTGATGAACACGGGTGACGACCTTTGCGATCTGCTCATGGCGCAGGCCTTCACGCTGCATCAGGTGCAGCAACGCATCGGCCGCCGGATGGGTGTGGCGGCACGAGGCGTGGAACTTGAACGAGGTCTCGACCAGCGCCCAGCGCGAACCCAGACGATCCGACAACTTCGATGCATCGCTGTCGCTGGACATCCCCGCCGCCATGCCCTGATCACCTTCCAGAATATTGCGCGCGCCGGTCAGGCCGTCTTCGGTCAGGTACGCCGAGAGCACGCCATCGGCGGCGGCCTTGGCGGTGTGCAGCTGTTTCGAATCCGCAGCATCGCGCAGGAATTCCCACAGGCCCGCCGCTTGGGTGCCAGCGGTACCCAGCAGGTTGATGAACTGCTCCCGATTGAAGTTCAGCAGCTTGCCCACGGCCACTGCTGCGGCGAGGGTGCCGACCGTGGCCGTGGTGTGGAAGATGCGGTAGTGCGAGCGGCCCATGAACTCGCCGATGCGAATCCCCGCCTCGTAACCGGCCACCGACGCCAGCAACAGATCCTGACCGGATTTGCCGAGGTCCTGCGCGGCCGCCAACACGGCGGAAAACACCACCGTGGCCGGGTGCAGCACCGAGCTGTTGTGCAGGTCATCCTGCTCCACCAGGTGCGACGCCGCGCCGTTGACCAGCGCCGCGAAATACGCCGAGGTGCCGCGCCCATTGACCAGAATCTTTGCCTTGCCGCTGGCAGGCCCCATGCGCTCGGCGTAGCGCTCAAACACCGGAATCGGCCGCGCGCCTTTGCTCGCCAGCGCCGAGCCGATCCAGTCGAGGAACAGGTCTTCGGTGCGATCCAGCACGTGGCCGGGGATCTGCTCGTATCTCAACTCGGCGAGAAACGTCGCCAAGGCTTGGGTATGACTCATCTCGGTGCCCTCAGAAGCTGCGTGGCAGTTCGAGCAAATGCTCGGCGACGTAGGAAAGAATCAGGTTGGTGGAGATCGGCGCGACCTGATAAAGGCGGGTCTCGCGGAATTTGCGCTCCACGTCGTATTCGTTGGCAAAGCCGAAACCTCCGTGGGTCTGCAGGCAGGCATTGGCCGCTTCCCACGACGCCTTGGCCGCGAGGTACTTGGCCATGTTAGCCGCGGCGCCGGCGTTCTTGCCGCTGTCGTATTCCTCGCAGGCGCGCCAGCGCATCAGGTCAGCCGCTTCGATCTCGATGTGGGCTTCGGCAATCGGGAATTGCACGCCCTGGTTCTGTCCGATCGGACGGCCGAACACCACGCGGTCGCGGGCATAAGCCGCAGACTTTTCAGTGAACCAGCGGCCGTCGCCGATGCATTCGGCAGCGATCAGGGTGCGCTCGGCGTTGAGCCCGTCGAGGATGTACTTGAAGCCCTTGCCCTCTTCGCCGATCAGGCTGTCGGCGGGCAGTTCGAGGTTGTCGAAGAACAGCTCGTTGGTCTCGTGGTTGACCATATTGGCGATGGGCTGAACGGTCAGGCCGTTGCCGATGGCCTCACGCAAATCGACGAGGAAGATCGACATGCCTTCGGATTTCTTCTTCACCTCGGCCAGCGGCGTGGTGCGGGCCAGCAGGATCATCAGGTCCGAGTGCTGGACGCGCGAGATCCAAACCTTCTGGCCGTTGATCACGTACTTATCGCCCTGCTTGACGGCAGTGGTCTTGATCTTGGTGGTATCGGTGCCGGTGGTCGGCTCGGTCACACCCATCGATTGCAGGCGCAATTCGCCGCTGGCGAGCTTGGGCAGGTAGTGGCTTTTCTGCGCTTCGCTGCCGTGACGCAGCAGGGTGAACATGTTGTACATCTGGCCGTGCACGGTGCCGGAGTTGCCGCCGCAGGCGTTCACTTCTTCGAGAATCACCGAGGCTTCCGCCAGGCCCAGGCCAGAGCCGCCGTATTCGGTGGGGATCATCGCCGACAGCCAGCCAGCGTCGGTCAGCGCCTTGACGAAGGCTTCCGGGAAACCCTTCTCTTCGTCGATCCTGCGCCAGTATTGAGCCGGGAATTCCGCGCACAGGGCGCGCACGCCTTCACGGATGGCATTAAGGTCTTCGTTATCGTATGGACTCATGGTCTGTGCTCACATCTGGCAGCGGCGCAGCGACTGTGCGGCCGGCTCTATAAAAGAAGGAATCAGTCGAAAACCACTTCGGCGCTCTGCGCCACACCCGCGTCGTTACCCGCCCACAACTGCGCCTTGCCCGGCTCGACGATGCGCCCGCCCACGCGGAACGGCGTCGGCACGTTCAGCGGGCGCACGCCGCGATAGGCGAAATGCCGCACGCGCTTGTCGGGATTGGCGCGGATGAAGGCGCGCAGGTTGAAGGTGGCGATCATCGGACCGTGCACCACCAAACCCGGGTAGCCTTCGGTTTCGGTGACGTAGGGGTAGTCGTAGTGAATGCGGTGGCCGTTGAAGGTCACGGCGGAATAGCGGAACAACAGCGTCGGGGTCGGCTCGATGGTCTCGCTCCAGTCGCCCTGTTCCGGGGCTTCGCCGCTGCTGAGCTTCGGTGGATTGGGCTCGCGGTAGACGATGTCCTGCTCTTCACGCACGCACAGTTCACCGTTTTGCGAGTAGTCGTGGCGCAGAGTGACGAACAGCAGCGAGCCGGTGCGGCCGTGCTTTTCTTCGATGTGCAGGATGGTCGAGAGGCGATGGGCGTCGGCGCCGACTGTCAGTGGCTGGATGAATTCTACCCGGCCACCGGCCCACATGCGGTTGCGGTTGTCGGCAGGTGGCAGGAAGCCGCCGCGTGCAGGGTGGCCATCAATACCGAGTTGCGATTCGAACACCGGCTCCTGAAAAAAGCACCATTGCCACAGGGGTGGCAACGCCTCGCCGTGGGCTGGCACCGGCTCACCGAACGTGGCGGCAATGCGCTTGATCAGGTTGTGGCTCAGGTGATCCTGAGCCTCTTCGGTCCGACCGATCCAGGCACTGAAATCCACCGGCGAATCTGCTGCACTCATGGGATAGAACCCTCTGCGTTTGTTGTTATTTGCAGATCATGGGAGCTCGGGGGCATTCTGTGAATTTGCATTTGCGTATACCGGCGTTCATGTATGCTGAACGCCTTCCGCACCGTCTGGACTCAACCATGCACTTCGACCTGGCCGACTTGCGCCTCTTCATTCACATCGGCGAATCCCCCAGCCTGACCCAGGGCGCCCGCCGCGCCTTCCTCTCCCCCGCGGCCGCCAGCGCGCGGATCAAGGCGCTGGAAAGCCAGCTCGACACCCGCCTGCTGTACCGCGACAGCCGCGGCGTCGAACTGACCCCCGCCGGGCAACGTTTGCTCAGACACGCGCGGCTGATCATGAACCAGGTCGACTATCTGAAGAGCGAGTTCACCAGTTACGGCACCGATTCGGCCGGGCACATCCGCATCTTCGCCAACACCACGGCGGTGACCGAATTTTTGCCCGAGGTGCTCGCCGGTTTTCTCGCCGAACGCCCTGGCGTCACGGTCGACCTGCAAGAGCGTCTGTCCCGGGACATCGTGCGCGGCGTGCTCGATGGCAGCTCGGACATGGGCATCATCGCGGGCCCCGTGGAAGCTGCCGGTTTGCAGGTGATCCACTTCAGCACCGACCGCTTGGTGCTGGCCGTACCGGAAGGTCACGAACTGGCCGCGCAGAAGAAAGTGACGCTGAAACAAACGCTGGCGTTTCAGCACATCGGCCTGCATGAAGGCAGCACGTTGCTGAGTTTCCTGCGCGATCACGTCGAACGACTGGGGCTGAATCTGTCATTGCGGATTCAAGTGTCGAGCTTCGAGGCGATCTGCCGGATGGTCGAAGCGGGCGTCGGGATCGGCATCATTCCAGAGTCTGCCGCCTCCCGGCACAGCCGCACGATGAAGCTGGTCACCATTGAGCTGGACGAGCCGTGGGCAGTACGTGAGCGCAGCATTCTGGTGAGGGAACTGGACGCCCTGCCGGGGGTGGTCAGGGCGTTGATTGCGGTGTTGATGCCGGGTGCGCAGGCGGTAGTGTGACATTAGGGTTTGTCGGCATCCCTCAAACCTTCTGTCATTACGTCATGGGCTTGGCAACACAGCCCAACATTTTCAGCCACCGCCCCGGCGGATAGCCAAACGTCTTCACGAAATGCCGCGTCATGTGGCTCTGATCGGCAAACCCTGCCATTACCGACGCATCGCTGAGGGACATGCCGCAGGCGATGGAGTGGCGCACCAGATCCAGTCGTCGCAGGGTCAAATAGCGATGTGGGCTGGTGCCGAACAGCACGCGAAAATCCCGGGACAGGCGCCAGCGGTCGGTGTCGCTCGCCTGCTCCAGCTCATCGAGGCTGACGCCCTGTTCAAGGCTCGCCAGCAGTAACTCGCGAGCACGTTGTGCCGCGACGTAATCGGCCGATTGCCGCCCTTTGCGTGTTCCCGCCGCGTCCTGGAGGGCGATGGCGATGTCGAACACGGCGTCATCCAGCTCCAGCGGATCGAGGGGGTTGTGCAGGTCCTTGAGCAGCGTCTGCGTCGCCCTGAACAGCCGAGGGTCGCTGGATACCCCACCTTTGATGAACGGCAGCGGTTTGCCACCCAGCACCTGCTGGATCATCGCCGGTTCCAGGTAAAACATCCGGTAGCGAAAGCCGTCTTCGGTGCCCGCATGGCCATCGTGGGGCTCGTCGGGGTGCAGGACCATGGTCTGGCCCGGCAGGTTGTTGACCATGTCTTTGCCGTAGCGAAAGCTCTGCACGCCGGAAAGGGTGTGACCGATGGCGTAGGTGTCGTGGCGGTGCATTTCAAACCCATGGCCATGGAAATACGCCTCGATGCGCTCCATCTGCGGCAACGGCGCAGCACGCACGACCCAGTCCTGCTCGCAATGGGTAAGGTGGGCTTCGCCGTTTGAGTATTTGTCCATGACCCAGGCTCATGATGGAAAAGACGCGGACCGACACACATACCACTTGCCGTCTTGCTTGGGAATGGCCACACGCCAGGCAGACGGCCCAAATTGGGACGTGACCAACGGTTCTCATTCGCAGGGGTGCCCGTTTGTGCGATTATCCGCCCCCCTGATTTCAATAAAAACGGGTGGGCCCGACCGGGTGTCAGCGATGGACCCACCGCATCGAGATTGTCGTATTCATGAATGTTTTTCGCCGCCTGTTGCTCGACCGCCAACTCAAACGCTCCCTGGCCCTGAACAAATGCCGACTGGACAGCGGCATCAGAGGCCTGCGCAGGGACCTGAGCCTGACCCTGGAGCACGGCGTCAAGCTACACCAGGTCAAGATCAATGCCCGTCAGTTGAGCATCGGCGCCTACACCGACATCGTCAGCGGCGCCGAGCTGCAGAACGTCTCCAGCATCGGCCGTTACTGCTCCATCGCCCGGGACGTGACCATCGGCCAGAACCGCAAATCCCATCCGCTGGAATGGCTCAGCACGTCATACGCACGGCGGCGTTCCCGTTGCTCAGCAAGAGGTCAAACAGACCGTGATCGGCCACGATGTGTGGATCGGCATGGATGTGCTGATTCTGGAAGGCATCACCATTGGCACTGGCGCGGTCATCGGCGCGCAGTCGCTGGTCACCCGCGACGTGCCGCCGTACGCCATTGTCACGGGGTCACCGGCCAAGGTGCTGCGTTATCGCTTCGAGCCGCACATCATCGAAGGCCTGCTGGCCAGCCAGTGGTGGAACCTGACGCCGCAACAGCTCGCCGAGCTGCCCATGGAGGACCCGGAAAAACTGCTTGCCGAATTGAAGGGCTTCGTCGTGCCGGACAATCATCCCGGCAAGGTGGTGGTGCGCAACAAGCCGTTTTCGGTGCAATACCAGCCGGCGCAGTGATGGACTGACGCCGCGATCAACCCGCTTGTTTGCCGGGCGCCTCGGCGTCATTGGACGCATGCACCGCAGGCGCCTTGGCGTCGAGCAACGCCTGAATCGCGCGGCCATAGGCCTGTTTGCCCAGGTTCATGCTGTTGTTGTGATTGCCGCCGGGGACCATCAGCAGGTTCTTCGGCTCCTGCGCGGCCTGGAACAATTCTTCACTGAAACGCGGCGAGACGAACTGATCGGCGCTGCCGTGCACGATCAGCACGGGCATGTGAATCTCGGCGATCTTGTCGATGGAATCGAATTTCTGCGACACCAGCCAGCGCACCGGCAGCGAGGTGCGGGTGCTGGCCACCGATGAGGCGACGTCCGCCAGATTGGTGAAGGTCGACTCGACGATCAGACCCCGCGCCTGAATCGGCTCATCGCCCTTCTGCGCATCGCGCCCCAGTTCTGCCGCCAGATCCACTGCCACCGCGCCGCCGAGGGAATGGCCGTAGATCAGCCGCTTGCGTGGGTCGGGTTGCAGCTGTTTCAAGCGCTCCCAGGCGATGCGTGCGTCTTCATAAACGGACGCCTCGGAGGGCAATTGGCCCTTGCTCTCGCCAAAGCCGCGGTAGTCGATAGCCAATACGGAAAAACCCAGGGCGTGCAGCTGCTCGATACGGAAGAACTGCCCGGTGAGGTTCCAGCGCGAGCCGTGCAGGTAAAGGATGGCGGGGGCGTCTTTCTTCTCGGCCAGCCACCACCAGGCGTGGATGTTCTGCGAGACGCCGAACGACGGCGCCTTGAGTTCCAGTTCCTGCACGTCGGCGGGAATGCCGTGGTACCAACTGGCGGTGCCGGGCTCGATCATGAACACCAGCTCACGCTCCTTGTGCTGCAACGCCGCGCAACCGACCGGCAGGCCAACGACGATCAGCACCATGCACAGCCAGAAAAACCAGCGGGCCTTGAAGCGGGCCAGGAAGAGTTGCGGCATAAACGATGAATTCCGGAGATCAAATGAGCGCTCCGGCAGTTTGCCATTCGTTACGGCGCAAGGTCATGCCCTTCGGTCGAATGACCAGCGTAATGGATCAGTAC
>CAURWS010000167.1:0-7358 GCA_963528485.1 uncultured Pseudomonas sp.
CCGAGCCCGGCGAACAAATCGAGTGCAGTGGTCATTGAAGTACCTCACCGATAATATTCGGCGACATAACAGGAGTGAAGTAATTGACTTTGAAATGCATCTTGACTGACCTGTCGGCCATTGCAGCTATCGCTTCGGCGTTGCTCTGGCTGCTCTCAGCAACCGCTCACGTCCCATATAAAAAGCGTTTCAATTCCGATGGCACGCCAGTAGGGACTATTAGCGACGGAAAAACTGACTTCATTCTCACGGCCAAGAGGCAGGGATTTTTCAACGCATTGGCGGCAGGTGCTGCGGCGGTCACCGCAGCGTTGCAGGCATGGGTGTTGTTCCTTTCATAGGCCTGCCCAGCCCGGCGATTACCATGGTCCAGACCTATGGCCTACGCTTACCGCTCCACAGGAAGGGAGAAGGTCATGAGCAATAACCGGGAGTTAGCGCTTACAGTCGCGCTTGAGGCGGTCATAAACGCAGCGAGATCACTGCACGTAGACGTTGAAGAGCTGTGTGAGACGGCAATCGAATCACTGCTTGTTGTGCCCAGCAGAGTGTCGCCCGTCGTTGTTGAGGCGATCAGGGAGATAGAGGTTGCTGCTGATGCTTTGGACTACGGTGAGTCTGCGAGCGGCTGATGCAGTTCGTCCGAGGCCCGTTGATTCTGCTCAAAAAAATTCGCTATGGTCGAAGTCAACCAATCAAGGAGAACTGGTGATGACCTGCGTCATTTGTGAGTTGAAGGACAGGGAGATTTCGACTGTTGGCCAATTCTCGGTCCGGCAGTGCAAGGAGTGCGGCTATTACGGGATGCCTGAAGAGCTTTTTCAGCAGCTTCAGGCGACCGGTCAGCGACTCAATGTCGAAAGAACCAAAGCCTTCTTGAAGTCCCGCACCCAGAGCCAGCAGCCGCCTTGGATATCCATGGAGGATGCGGTCGCTCATTCGCTGATTGAGCAGGCTGATGCGGTGGTGTGATCAGGCTACATCGCTCTGCGATATGAAGGCATCCCACGCTTCTTTGTCCCCGTTGGACTCGTACCAAGACAGGTCGAGGGTTTCCTCTGTGTCGCTAACTGAGCCGCCGTACTGCGCTCCGGGAAAAGTGAACGTTGCCCGGTTTGCGCACCATGGATAACCGCCCGTGAACTCTTTGAAGGTGAGGCCGGGCTGCTCTGCTACGACCTTAACTTTGAACTCCTCAAACTTGGCGTTTCGGGCGCTAACCTCGGCATCATGCTTTGCCTTGCACTCGGCCGAGCAATATACCGTCGGGCCATCGAACACCAAATTGAGTGCAACATCTTCCCCTGAATCTTCATCCCAGTGAGTAGCGTCACTGTCGCAGCGTGTGCCGCAGTGGCCGCACCCGAACCACCATCCGGCGTCGATATATGCCTTTGCCGGGATTGAGCCCTGATCGGCGTATTGGTCGGCCCACGGCGCGCGGCGGCAGGTAACGTAGCCAAAGTCAGTACCAATCACGTCGGCACCTTGGCGGCGTGCTGCGACGTTCGTGGTCGCAAACTGTATTGTCGATTCCTCGGGGTCGTCCGTCGCGACGGTGAACGCGAGGATCTTGCGAGTCTGAGTCTTTTCGCTCATGGCAATGCTCCATGCAAAATCAAGCCTCCGAAAGTTCGGTGGCGAATAGGTTGGTGGTGGGCTATACGTGGTGACCGGCATGGGGCCGGGTCAAGGAGACGAAAAATGATGAAAAGCAGTAACCATTCCCTGGGCGACATTGATGTCTACTTGTCCACTGCGCCTGCTGGTGGTTGGGACATTCAGGGCCTTAGAGTTAAAGGTCGGGAGGTTCCACCCACACGCAAAGGTGAATTTGAGACTGAGCAAGAAGCGAAAGACGCTGCCTTTGCCCGAGCCAAAGCATTTGCTGAAGCAGAGGGGCTAAAGCTTAGGGGCTAATACTTCATCCCCCGGATCGCGACTCAGTTCTTTGCGCGACTCATTCAAAAATGCTTCGCGCCACGATTCTTTAATCACTAAATCGTGGCGCGGATTAAGAGCTTCGCGGGCCGCTTCAGGGCCTAGTGAATGGATGTAGCGCAGCGCACTGGTCATCACCGAGGCCTGCTGCTTGTCCTCTGCCCACTCCATGATCTCTTTGAGCATCTGGCGAGTTCCCGGTCGGCACCAGAGTCTCAATTCCTCTTCCCCGCGAGCCGCCCGGCTTTTCGCCGTCTTCTCTGACCGTAGTTGTGTGTCCATAGCCATGTACCGACTCCTTCAATCCACTCGGAGGCAAATGAATGTGTTCCTGCCGCCGGCGCTGGGCGACAAGTCTGTTGATGCGCTTCACGCGGCCACCTTGTCCTGATTCCAGGCGCCGGCCGCGACGAACAACTTCGCGGCTTGACTTTCTTCAAGCGATACCTCAGCCGGAATCGCAATCCAGCCATAGGCAACCAGGTGCCGAGGGTTGCAGCTGTCGCGCAGCTCGGTGTAGTGGTGCTCGATCGCCTCAGTCAGTTGGCTGGCGAGGTAGATCCCGATCGGAGCGATCTCCACCGACTTGAGGTACTCGCTGCCGTCCTGCCGAGCGCACATGCAGCTGATGTAGATCGTCCAGTGATGCGTGATGTCGCACACAGCATCAGCCACCTTTCGCACCAGGATCGGCTTGCAGTTCTTCCAGTTGAACATCCGCTGCTTGCCACTGGGGTCGATGTTCACCACGCAAACGTGATTGGTGCTGAGCAGGGCGCGTAGGGAGCGCTCCATGCGTACGCGCATGTTGTTGGGCTTGCGCTTGCTCATATCGCCTCCGCCATTTGCCGAAGGCGCTTGCGCTCTGCTGCTGAGATGCGCGGTGGTTTGCGCTTAAGCACCGTTTCAGGATCTATCCAGTCCCTGCGTTTGGGCGGGATCGGCTTGCCGGTGAAGCAGGCGCCCTGCGTAATGCCGCCACCGCGGCTTTCGTATTCGACTATGGCCTGGGCGAGGCGGGCCGACTCGATCCGGTTGTGCTGGATGCTGCTGAGTTCGAGGGAGATCATTCGTCACCATCCCCGACAACTTCGAAGTCGCCATCGAACACGTATTCGTTACCTTGCGGCAGCCCGGCCTCGGCGTGTTCATCCAAGGTTACAGCCCGCTGGATCTCGACTGAAACAGGCAGATACTTGAAGAGCCGACGAATAACGGTCTTCTTCGCCATTTCCTCCCAGTGGGTTTTCCATGGACCGCTGTCTTTAGACTTGCTTTGCGCCTGAACTGCAGCAATTTGCTGGTTACTCATTACTTCGAACTGCACGCCGCCGTCGCGAAGGCGAGCAACCGCGTAGACGTGGGTGATTACGCCATCTCCAGCTTCGTCGGATGGGATGTGGTGGATGTCCTCCTCCAGCCCGAACTTGTAGTTGAACTCGTCACCCTCGCGAACCGTGCGCGCTGAGATGCTGATGATCTGCCCAGACCGGCGCGCCAGATCAATCATGCCGCGATAGCCGATGATCAGTTGGGCATCAGTGCGAACGGTGACCCATTGGCTACCTTGCTTCTCACGCTTGTCGAACGGAAGAATGTAGGCATGGCCCAACGAGTTTCCCGGCTCCAGGCCGAGCTGAGCGCACTGGATGACCGCGCCAAGGAAGCTATTGCGCTCACATTTGAGCAACTGTGGTGTTTTGCGCACCTCGGTGGTCACGATCCGCGCCATGCGTTCCGGAGTCATATGTCGCGGTAACGCAGCGGCCAACTGGCTTTTCATCGCCGGGCTTGCCAAAAACGATGCCAGCTCTCCTGCCGGGCTCTTTGCTTTGACCTGCTGGGTTTTCTCCATGTCCTTGGTTGAGAACGGGGCTACGTTTTCTGCTTGATCGCTCATATGCGCTCCTTGGCCCAATAGGGCAGAGAAAGGGTTTCCAGACCTGACCACTCACCAGTTCGCATGCAGTCGGCGTAAACCGCCAAGTCGCGTTGGTAGGACGATCGGCCTATGGCCTTGCCCTCGGCGTCGAGGACAAAGAGTCGGACGGGGTATTTCCCGCATTCAATGCTGGTGCTGACCACCAAGAAGACGAAGGCCTGCAGCTCCTCGCCGAAGTGTGCCGCGTACCCATCGCTGTAGTACGAGTCCTGCACGTGGTAGCGGTATTCGTAGATTGAACGTTCAAACTTGTTGATGTCGGCAGTCGTCTTAACATCGACCATCCAGCCCATAGAAGGGATGGACTTGTCTGGCCTACAGCGGCACAGAACACCCTCGGTCGGGTCTTTCCAGTAGATGCTGGCTTCAACATCGCCAGCCGCTTCCAGCAACCATTTGGCATGGGGGTGAGCGAGCGCGCTCTCCCTGATCAGGTGAATTTTTCGTCCTTCTTCGGCGGTCAGGATCGTCTGCCCGGTTAGACCAGCCTCGAACTCCTCCCACTTTTCCTTCCCGGCCTTGGTGTTGCGCGGCGCATTCGCCGGACCAACCGCATACTCAGCGGCGAACCGGTGCGGCTCCAGCAGCAGGGCGTGAGTTGCGTCACCGATGTTGAGCGCTGACTTCTTCTCGTCATCCTCTGGCGCAGCCTTGCCCCATTGGAACAGGGCGGGCGATTTGCTGATCAAGTCGAGCTGGGATTTCGAAACGCCGGGTCCCCCGTGATAGGCAATGTTCGGGATATCCGGGTAATAGCCGGGTTGAATTGCAGACACGGTAGCTCCTTGCGCCATGCCGTTACCGGGGCGCTGCGATTGAATGGGGTAGGGGTTGAATCAGTGCGGTGCGTAAGCGCTGGCGATCATCCAGGCGGTGCAGAACAGCAGGGTGAAGAAGCTGCCGCGCCAAAAGGCCCAGCGCTTTGCGTGCTGGTAGCGGGTCATGAAGTCACCCCGGAAGTCTTGGCTTTGGGATGCGCTTGAAGTTCTGAACCGGCTGAAGCTTCGAGACACCGTACCAGTGGCACTGCGGGTTTTTAGCGATAGAGCGCATGGAGGCAAGGATGCATTCTTTATGCATTGACCCTCGAAATCCGCCTCCCAGATAGTGGCGTAGGCGCTCGTTGAACTTGATCAAGTCGAGGTTGCTGTGGAAGTAACGTTCGCTCATGCCCGCACCTCATAAGCCAGCGTCCACTCGCCACACAGGCAGGCACGGCGGCTCCAAGCTTCAGGGTTGGAGATGTGAGCGCGCTCTGCGGCCTGCATGGCTTCAAACATGGTCCGGCCTTTGAATACCATCAGAACGCGATCCGAAGGCACGGCCAGGTAGTCGGGAAGCTCGGCCAGCTGCTCGTCTATCAGCGATGGAACGATTGGCGTGCTCATGGCTGCACCTCCTTGCGACGATGCCCGTGATTCATGAAACCCCAGCCGCCCGATGGCTTGCCCTGATCCACGAAGCCTTCGCAGGTATCGCAGAGCGGGGCGCCACACACGAACTGTCCAGTGTGGTCGCATTCGCGTACGGCCTGCTGATTGCAAACGACACAGGAAACATCAATGTGTGTGCTGCAAAGCTCGTCAGCCATTACCTCGCCTTTGCATCGTCCGACCCATGAAATCTGGAATTTGCACTGACTCATGCTGCGATCCTCGCTTCACGCCCAGCCAAGCGCCTGAAGCGCTCACAGTAGTAGGCGAATTCTTCCGGGTTGATTTCGTTGCTGGTGAACAGGTTGATGATCTGGCGCTCTACGATGGCTTCGTAGAAGGGTGGGTAATCCAGAGCTTCGAGCTGATCCAGCTGCTTGCTGATGTGGACGTGCGGGCTGTTCACAGTTCGTCATCCTCGGTCTGGGCGATCAGCGCATCAGCCGCCAGAGGCTTCAGCAACGTTACGGCGATCTGGCGCAGGGCCTCATCAGGGTTTGCACAGTGCAGCGCTTCAGCGGCGGCGGTGCAGGCGTCAGACGAGGCCTTGCGCTTGGCTGCCAGTACCAGTCGGCCCAGCACCGAGTTACTGATGCCTGAAGCCGATAGCTGACCCATCACGAACTCATCCACCGCCGCGGCGAACTGCTCGTACGTCACGCCCTGCGGCGAGTGCAGGCGTCGCTTGAACTTCACATCAGCGCCCAGCAGCAATTGCTCGGCCGCGTTATCGATCCACTCGGTTACTGCGCTGTCGTCGACTTCCACCGGGAGGCGGTTGTCGAACTCGAACTGCGCAAGCTTCAGTGCTGCATTCATGATCGCCTCCTAGGCTTTAACCATTTCTATGATTTTGCATTCCCGCTCGCACAGGCCGAAAAGGGCCGCTGATACAGTTGGATTTACGTAAGTCTCTGTGAGGTAGCGCTCTGCGCTTTCTCGAAGATGTATGAGGCGCCTTTTCCGGTATGCGGCGTGGGCCGCTTCAGGAGTATCAAAAGCACCAAGATTCATCGTTTTTCCTGAAAGCTTGTACCTAGCCTGAAAGCGCGATCCTCTAGCTATAACGCCCATAGGCAGGGATCTGGGTTTGGATGAAAGACTTGCGAGTAGGCAGTTGACCCAAAGCGGTATAAACACGCACGTCTCAGCGCTGTAGAGTTTATTTCCGGGATATAGCAAGTCTTTATCCAGAACGAGACCATCATGCTTCTGGTCACGCATCCAATCTCTGAAATTTGAATACCTAATCCACTCACTACTTACTGAGCATCCTCGGTAGCTAGGATTTACCGACTGATACCTTTCTGAGTAACAGCGCTCCAGCAACGCATTCCACACTTGGTAATACCGAGCTGTACCGCGCTCAGTTGGGAAAGATGTCAAATCGTTGATGCCTACCCCGTAGACGGGCCTCGTAAAAGTCATATGCAAAGCCTCCGTAGGCGCTGTTCAACCGCATCGATCAGATGCCAGCCAGGTGACCAAACCTGAGCCGTGAAGCTCGCTGGCATCTTCGAATACGGTCGGGGGATGGGTTTTTACTTGGCTCGGGCTGCAAGCATGGCGTCGGCTACGCCGTATGCTGCGAGTGCAATGACCTGATCGGAACCTTTTTCCCAAGTTGAGCCGTCGGCCCTTGACCCTGAAATAAGGCCCTGTGCAGCTTTTGCCGCAAAATAGTCGCGAAGGCTCATCCCTGATAGTTGTCGCTTGACCTCATCGCCTGTCGCAGGCTGAAAGACTTGGTGGTCGTAGTCGGCAACTGGGAAGGCGTTACCGCCGTCGTCTTTGCTCATGCTCAATCTCCTTGCTGATTAACCAAACACACAGAACTACCCACGCAAGAACGCGAACGGCCAAATAGGCAGCGGAGAATGGGTAGTGCGGTGTGTTCGGGAGGGTGTGGGAGGGGTGTTACGCGGTGGCTTTGGCGATGATTGCCTCAGCGTCAGCCAGTGCGGCGTGGTACTTGCTGAGGTTGGCTGCGCCGAGACGGGCAAGCCCAACCAGGTTTGTGAGGCTTTGCAGCAGCTCTGGAG
>CAURWS010000168.1:0-7306 GCA_963528485.1 uncultured Pseudomonas sp.
TTGTGTTTTTTTATTCAGGCCCGTCACACCCGCGTTCCCCCCCAACCCCGGCTCCCACAGGTATTGCGTACAGCCTGTGAAAGCCGGGTTGCGACGAGTTTTAGAACAACACCTTCGACACATCCGAGAAGCGCTTGGCGAAGTGCACGGTGATGCCTTCCTTGAGGTAATCCGGCAGCTCTTCGAAGTTGCCGCGGTTGGCGTCTGGCAGGATCAGTTCGAAGATCTTCTGCCGCCGCGCCGCGATGACTTTCTCGCGTACCCCACCAATCGGCAGCACATGCCCGGTGAGGGTCAGCTCGCCGGTCATGGCCACGCCTTTCTTCGGCGCCTGATTGCGTGCGAGCGACAGCAGCGCGCTGGCCATGGTCACGCCGGCGCTCGGGCCGTCTTTTGGCGTCGCGCCTTCCGGGACGTGCAGGTGCACGAAAGCTTCGTCGAAGAATCCCTTGTCGCCGCCAAACTTCGCCAGATTGGAGCTGACGTAGCTGTAGGCAATTTCCGCGGATTCCTTCATCACATCACCCAGCTGACCGGTGAGCTTGAAGCCGCGGTTAAGGGTGTGGATGCGCGTCGCTTCGATCGGCAGGGTCGCGCCGCCCATGCTGGTCCAGGCCAGCCCGGTGATCACGCCGGTGCCCGAAAGCACCTGTTCGCTGCGGAAGACTGGCATGCCGAGGGAGGCTTCGAGGTCTTTGGGACCGATCTTGACGACCGTGTCCGGGTTGTCCAGCAGCTTGACCACAGCCTTGCGCACCAGCTTGCCCAGTTGCTTCTCCAGCTGGCGTACGCCGGATTCGCGGGCGTAGCCCTCGATGACGGCACGCAGGGCGCTGTCGCTGATGGTCAGGCTGGTTTTCGCCACCCCGGCTTTGTCGAGCTGTTTGGGCCACAAATGGCGCTTGGCGATGGCCAGTTTTTCTTCGGTGATGTAGCCGGAGAGGCGAATCACTTCCATACGGTCCAGCAACGGGCCGGGGATCGAGTCCAGGGTGTTGGCGGTGCAGACGAACAGCACTTTCGACAGGTCCAGGCGCAGGTCCAGGTAGTGGTCGAGGAATTCGACGTTCTGCTCCGGATCGAGGGTTTCCAACAGCGCCGAGGCCGGGTCGCCTTGGTAGCTCTGGCCCATCTTGTCGATCTCGTCGAGCATGATGACCGGGTTCATCACCTCCATGTCCTTCAACGCCTGCACCAGCTTGCCCGGCTGGGCGCCGATGTAGGTGCGGCGGTGGCCCTTGATCTCGGCCTCGTCGCGCATGCCGCCGACACTGAAGCGATAGAACGGACGCCCCAAGGACTCGGCGATCGACTTGCCGACGCTGGTCTTACCCACGCCCGGCGGGCCGACCAGCAGCACGATGGAGCCGGCGATCTCGCCCTTGTAGGCGCCGACCGCGAGAAATTCGAGGATGCGGCTCTTGATGTCGTCCAGGCCTGCGTGGTGCTGGTCGAGCACCTTGCGCGCGTGCTTGAGGTCCAGCTTGTCTTCGCCGTAGACGCCCCACGGCACAGAGCTGGCCCAATCGAGGTAATTGCGGGTGACGGCGTATTCCGGCGAGCCGGTTTCCAGCACCGAAAGCTTGTTGATCTCTTCATCGATGCGTTTGCGCGCCTGTGGCGGCAGGGTCTTGCCTTCCAGACGCTGCTCGAACTGCTCGATGTCGGCGCTGCGGTCGTCCTTGGTCAGGCCCAGCTCCTGCTGGATGACCTTGAGCTGTTCCTTGAGGAAGAACTCGCGCTGGTGCTCGCCGATCTTGCGGTTCACTTCGGCGGAGATTTCTTTCTGCAGGCGCGCGACTTCGACTTCCTTGCGCAGCATCGGCAGGACTTTTTCCATGCGCTTGAGCACGGGCACGCAGTCCAGCACTTCCTGCAGCTCGACGCCGGTGGCGGAGGTCAGGGCAGCGGCGAAGTCGGTCAGTGGCGACGGATCGTTGGGACTGAAGCGGTTGAGGTAGTTCTTCAGCTCCTCGCTGTACAGCGGGTTGAGCGGCAGCAGTTCCTTGATCGCGTTGATCAGCGCCATGCCGTAGGCCTTGACCTCGTCGGTCGGTTCGTTGGGCTGGTGCGGGTATTCGACCTCCACCAGAAACGGCGGGCGATGGTGCTTGAGCCAGGTCTTGATGCGTACGCGGCTCAGGCCCTGGGCGACGAACTGCAGCTTGCCGTTCTCGCGGCTGGCGTGGTGCACCTTCACCAGCGTGCCGTACTCGGGCAGGGCCTTGGTGTCGAAATGGCGCGGGTCTTCAGGGGGCGTGTCCATGAAGAACAGCGCCAGGGAGTGGTGATCGGATTTGCTCACCAGCTCAAGGGTTTCGGCCCAGGGTTCTTCGTTGACGATAACCGGCAGCACTTGTGCCGGGAAGAACGGGCGGTTGTGAATCGGGATGATGTAGACCTGATCCGGAAGGTTCTGGCCAGGAAGGGCGAGGCTTTTTCTGTCTGAACCGATCACTTCGTGTTCGTGATCGTCGTCGTGATGGGGATGGGAAGAGTCGGTTTGCTGGTCGCTCATGGGGCACCTGCACAAATGGGGATGAGCCTTAGATGGGGCACTTAGCCTCAGGTTTCAATAGTTATGGCCGATAGCAATAAACAGGGACGCCGATAGAGAAATATAGGTGGCTTGTACCTGTCGTCAGTAATCATGATGTAGTGGCCTTGTGCCTGCTTTAAGCGCGTGCACTTTTCCCCAAGCGGGGCGTAGTCTGCGTGAAACGACTCAGCAAAATGCCAGGGCTGGCGCTACCCTTTTTTCGACCATGCCGTTCTGGATGTTGTATGACCCACGTAGTCTCTTCATTGTTGGTGGCCGCAACCGTTCTTCTGGGCTCCGCCGCCCACGCCGCCTCATTGTCGGCCGAATTCGTCGATGCCCAGGGCAAGCCTCTGAGCGATGCCGTATTGACGCTCCAGGGGCCTGCCGGCAAGCCGGATCCTGCGCCCAAGGCCGACATGGACCAGCGCGATCAGCGTTTCGCGCCCCATGTACTGGCCGTGCGTACGGGCACCCAGATCAAATTCCCCAACAGCGACAACATCCGCCATCAGGTGTACTCCTTTTCTGCGGCAAAACGTTTCGAACTGCGCCTGTATGGCGGTACGCCATCGGACCCGGTGCTGTTCGACAAGCCGGGCCTCGTGGTGTTGGGCTGCAACATCCACGACTGGATGCTGGGCTATGTTTACGTGACCGACGATCCCTGGTTCGGCGTGAGCAACGACAAAGGCACACTGACCCTCGATCAACTGCCAGCGGGCCACTACACGGCAACGCTTTGGCACCCTCAGGCCCCTGATATGCAGCCTCTGGCAGGCGGCGATTTCGACATTCCGGCCGCGGGCCTGCATCGGCGCTTCAGCATTGCCGTGCAACCCAAGGGTGACGACGTGCCAGCAGCGCCAGCGCCCAGCGCGTTTGGCGATGCCTTTCATAAAGCTGCCCATGAATGAAAAGACCCCTTAGCTTCCAGGCGCGCATTGCCGGCGTGCTGATCCTGCTGTTGCTGGTCGTGGTCGGTGCGGTGTTTGTTGCCGTCAAGGCCGCGACCCAGGACGCTGTGCGCAAGCAGGCTCAGGCGCAACTGGAAGTGGGTACGCGGGTGTTTCAGGGCTTGCTGGAAATGCGCGGCAAACGCATGCGCGACGCAGTTCAGCTGCTCTCCAGCGATTTCGGCTTTCGCGATGCCGTGGCGTCGGCGGATTCGGCGACCATTCGCTCGGTGCTGCTCAACCATGGCGCGCGCATCAATGCCAACGACATGTTTCTTTTGGGCATGGATGGCAAGGTGCTCTCCAGCACCATCGATCAGATTCCCGAAGGTTCGCCCTTTCCGTATTACCAGGCCCTGCGTGACCTGAAATCCCACAATCAGTCGATGCTCATCGTGCCGCTGCAAGGCACGCCGCACCTGCTGGTCGAGAGCGCCGTGCTGGCGCCGTTGCCGATTGCGCGGGTGGTCATGGGCTTCAGCATGGCCGACGACCTCGCCCAGGAATTGCGCTCGCTCAGCGGCTTGCAGGTCTCGTTCCTGTCGGTGGTGAACCAGGTACCGGGTCAGATCATCAGCACCCAGCCGCAGCCGCTGTACGACAGCCTGCGCGGGCTGATGATGAAGCCGGCCGACGACCAGATGCAGATGACCGAGCACGGTAAACACAGTTACCTCAGCGCACGTCTGAACCTGGGCAACACTGGCGACAGCAATGGCGATCAGGTCGTGGCGTTGCTGCAGAGCCCGCTGGACCAAGCTATGCAGGCCTTCGCCCCGCTGGATGAAAAGCTGTTCTGGATCACGATCATTGCGCTGGTGGCCTCGCTGGTCGGTACCTTGCTGCTGGCGCGCAGCGTGTCGGGGCCGGTACGGACCCTGGCCCTGGCCGCCGAACGTATCGGCGAGGGCGACTACAGCACCCCGGTCAACCTTGAGCGCAGCGACGAACTGGGCAAGCTGGCGAGCGCTATCAACTCGATGCAAAGCGGCATCGCCCAGCGCGAGAAGCAACTGGCGCACAATGCTTTGCACGATGGCCTGACCGGGCTGCCCAACCGCGCGCTGGTGATGGAGCGTCTGGGCAGTGCGATTGCCGCCGAGCGGGGCGTGGCGCTGCTGTATCTGGGCATCGAAAACTTCCGTGCGATCAACGACAGCATTGGCCCTGAAGGCGTCGAGCAACTGCTGCAAGTCATGGGCGAACAACTGCAACTGCCGCTGCGTCCGGGGGATACCGTTGCGCGCCTGTCGGGCAACGAATTCCTGCTGCTGGTGCACAACGCCGAAGTGGACGCCGCCGTCGCCGTGGCCGACCGCCTGCAACGCCTTTTGCTCAAGCCCCAGCGCATTCATGATCACGATCTTTCCCTGGACGCCTGCATCGGCATCGCCGCTTACCCGGCCAATGGCGATTCGCCTTCGGAGCTGGTCAAGCGCGCCGCGATTGCGCGTCAGGACGCCACGCAGATGCCGGGCCGTCTGCAAGTCTACGAAGATGGCCGGGACCTGGCGCATCAACGCCAGATCAGCCTGATTCGCGACCTGCGTCACGCCGCGCGCAACGGCGAACTGATGCTGCATTACCAACCCAAGCTGGACATCCGCAACGGCCGTGTGCGCCAGGCCGAAGCCCTGCTGCGCTGGCAGCATCCGCAGTTCGGCACTGTTTCGCCCGCTGAATTCATCGTGCTCGCCGAGCGCACCGGCAGCATTCAATTGCTGACCAACTGGGTGATCGAGGAGGCCATGCGTCAATTGGCCGAATGGAACCGTCGCGGCCTGCACGTGCAGTTGTCGGTGAACATCTCCGCCGACGACTTGCTCGATGGCGATCTGGCTGACCGTGTGTCCGATCTGCTCAAGCTGTACCGCGTGCCGGCCGAACAACTGATATTCGAGATTACCGAAAGCGCCGTGATGCGCGAGCCCGAGCATGCTTTGAACGTGCTCAACCGCCTGCGTGAGTGCGGCATCAGTCTGTCGGTGGATGACTTCGGGACCGGTTACTCCTCGCTGGCGCACTTGAAACGGCTGCCGGTGCAGGAACTGAAGATCGACCAGTCTTTTGTGCGCAATCTGGATGAAACCAGTGAAGACGCGGTGATCGTCCGCTCGACCATCGAGATGAGCCACAACCTGGGCCTGAAGGTGGTCGCCGAGGGCGTCGAATACGAGCACAGCCTGCGTCTGCTGGAACGTTGGCACTGCGATACCGCGCAGGGTTATTTGATCAGTCGGCCGCTGACCGCGGTCGCTTTCGAGGCATGGATCGCCAAGTCTCACCGCTCTCCGAGCTTGGTGATTCACTGATGGGTTTGAGTTTATGACACGTAGTCTCTCGGCTGTATTCAGCCCTGTGGTGTTAGCAAGCGTGGTGGGCGGCTGCATGTCCGGTATGGCCTGCGTTGCCGAAGCCGATCAGGGGCGTCTGATCGCGACAGGAGGCGCCAGCAGTATCGAAGGCGCAGCCGGTGGCGGGATCATCCCGTGGGCGGTGCTTGCCGGTTACGACGAGCAGGGCGAGTGGGGCGCCAACCTGTTTGCCACCCACATCAACCTGCCGGACTACACGTTGGACGTCGCTGGTATGGCGGTGTCCTACGGCAACCGCGTGGAGCTTTCCTACGCTCATCAGCGATTCGACCTAGGCTCGCTGGTTCATAAACTGAGCCTGCCGGAGGACAACCTCTCTCAGGACATCTTCGGCGTGAAGGTGCGTCTGTTCGGCGACCTGATCTACGACCAACTGCCGCAGGTGTCGGCGGGCCTTGAGTACAAACATCAGAACGATTTCCTCATCCCCAGCCTGGTCGGCGCCAAACGCGATGCCGACGTCGAAGGCTATCTCACCGCCAGCCGTTTGTTCATGGGCGCAGCATTCGGCTACAACATGGTGGTCAACGGCGGCGTGCGTTACAGCCGCGCCAACGAGACCGGCCTGCTGGGCTTTGGCGGCGATCGCCGAGACACCCGCAGCGTGTTGAAAGAAGGCTCGGTGGCGCTGCTGTTCAACCCGCGCTGGGCCGTGGGCGTCGAGTACCGGGAAAAGCCTGACAACCTGTCGTTCGCCGGCGAAAGCGATTGGGCTGACGCCTTTATCGGCTGGTTCCCCAACAAGCACGTTTCGGTGGTTCTGGCCTACGCACGCCTGGGCGAAATCGCGACGCTGGATAACCAGAACGGCACGTATCTGTCTGTGCAGGGGAGCTTTTGATGATGCGGTCTTTGCGCTGGCTGTGTGTTTTGAGCCTGGCCCTGCTGGCGGCCTGCGCTCAACAACCGCCCAAGGATGACAGCCTGTATCACGCTCTCGGCGAGCGGGCGGGGATTCAGAAGATCGTCGAGGGGATGCTGTTGCACATCGCCAAGGATGAGCGGATCGTCGAGCATTTCCGCAAGGTCGACATCGTGCGTTTGCGCGATAAATTGGTAGAGCAGTTCTGTGTTGAGGCAGGCGGGCCATGTCGTTATACCGGCGACTCGATGGCGGAGTCGCACAAGGGTCAAAACCTGACCCGCAGTGATTTCAATGCGTTGGTGGAAGATTTGATCGATGCGATGGACGAACTGAAGATTCCGGTCGCGACGCAGAATCGGTTGCTGGCGAGATTGGCGCCGATGCGGGGTGAGGTTATTGAGAAGTAGCGATTTTGTCGGCGCTGGGATTTTTGTGTGTATCCGGTATTCGGGTGGCGCCGATTGTTCTGCCTAACGGCAGAAGCGTTTCGCCTCCGGCGAGTTACTTGGAAAAGACCCCCAAGTAACCAACGGGTCCTGCTCCTGGTTTGGCCCCTCCTTCGTCGAGGTTC
>CAURWS010000169.1:0-7275 GCA_963528485.1 uncultured Pseudomonas sp.
GGGTTTGCCTCAAAAACCCGCAGCGCGTTAAGCGCGGCCACGCGCGCTCCTACAGCCAAGGTGCCGCGCCTACGACATACCCAACTCCCGCTTCACCAACCTCAGCAACTGCTTGGTGTTGATCGGCTTGAGCAGAAAATCCACGACACTCAGGTGCATTGCGTCGATCGCGTCGCGCACATGGGCGTCGCCCGAGACGATGATGATCGGTAACGCTGCGCGGTCCGAGTCGCGCACCCTGCGGATCAAGTCCAGACCATCGCACGGCGCCATGCGCAGGTCGGTGATCAGCAGCGCGATGGACGGTCGGGTTTCCAGCAGATGCAGCGCGCTGGTGCCGCCCGCAGCAGTAATACAGCTGATGTCATTGAGACTGAGGATTTCGGCCAGAACTTCCCGAGCATCCTTGTCGTCATCGACGATCAGCACCCGTTGTGGCGATTGCGATGCAGGCGCCAGCATGACCTCGTTGAGGGCATCGCGCTCTTCATCACTTAAAATGTCGTGATCGAACATACCCGTCTCATCTTCCCGTCGACTTCATTCTGACAGCGCAAACAGACCGAATACGCTGCACACGTTAAGCTTCCTGCCAGGCCGGTGCGGCCGCTGCGTCATGCGGTTTTACACCACGCCTGCCTGCACTCCAACGCCTTTCCCGCTGCCTAAGACTTACGTCCAATGGGCACTGCCCGATAAGCGGTCGACCATGGAGCCATAAAAACAAGCGGTATCGGTCATGAGCAAAGCGGATGCGTTTACCCAGGCAGGCAAGACAGCCGTGTTGCAAAACATCCACGGCACAATGCAATTCCTGCAAAAATTCCCGCCATTCAATCAGATGGAGAATGCCCATCTCGCCTATCTGGTTGAACAGTGCCAACTGCGTTTCTACGCTACGGATGAGAGCATCATCAAGCCTGGCGATGGGCCAGTAGAGCACTTTTACATCGTCAAACAGGGCCGCGTGGTCGGGGAACGCCCGCATTCGGCAAAGGGCGGCACTGAAACCACCTTTGAAATCACCACCGGCGAATGTTTTCCGCTGGCAGCCCTTCTGGGCGAACGCGCCACGCGCACCGAGCATCTGGCGGCCGAAGACACCTTCTGCCTGCAACTGAACAAACAGGCCTTCATCAAGCTGTTCGCGCTCTCCAGCACCTTCCGCGACTTCGCGCTACGCGGCGTCAGCAGCCTGCTCGAACAGGTTAATCAGCAAGTAAAGCAGAAGGCCGTGGAAACACTCGGCACGCAATATTCGCTGAACACCCGCCTGGGCGAGCTGGCCATGCGCCACCCAGTGACCTGTTCGCCGGAAACGCCACTGCGTGAAGCCGTGAAGCTGATGGACGAGCAGCAGGTTGGCAGCATCGTGATCGTCGACGAGGCCAAGGCGCCGCTGGGCATTTTCACCCTGCGCGACTTGCGCCAGGTGGTGGCGGACGTGAACGCCGACTTCGGTCAGGCGATTCAGCACAGCATGATTCAGGCGCCCTTCTATTTAAGTCCTGACGCCAGCGCCTTCGATGCGGCGATCGCCATGACCGAGCGGCACATCGCCCACGTCTGCCTGGTCAAGGATCAGCGCCTGTGCGGCGTGGTCTCCGAGCGCGACCTGTTTTCCCTACAGCGGGTCGACTTGGTGCATCTGGCGCGGACCATCCGCAACGCCCCGCGCATCGATTCGCTGAGCAACCTGCGTGGCGACATCGTGCAGCTCGTTGACCGCATGCTCGCTCATGGCGCCTCGTCGACGCAGATCACCCAGATCATCACCCTGCTCAACGACCACATGGTCTGCCGGGTCATCGAGCTGACGCTGCAAGAAAAAGGCGACCCGGGCATCCCGTTCAGCTGGCTGTGCTTCGGCAGCGAGGGCCGTCGCGAGCAGACGCTGTACACCGATCAGGACAACGGCATTCTCTTCGAAGCCCGCGACGCCGCCGAAGCCGCCGAGATTCGCGGGCGCCTGCTGCCGATTGCCGAGCGCATCAATCAAGGCCTGGCGCTGTGCGGTTTTGCGCTGTGCAAGGGCGGGATCATGGCCAGCAACCCTGAGCTGTGCCTGTCGCGGATCGAGTGGGCCCGGCGCTTCGGCGCGTTCATCCGCGAGGCAACGCCGGAAAACCTCTTGGCATCGAGCATTTATTTCGACCTGCGAGTGGTCTGGGGCGACGAGAGCGGCGGCGAGCAACTGCGGCAAAGCATTCTGGCGCAGGTGGCCGACAACCGATTGTTCCAGCGCATGATGGCCGACAACGCCTTGCGCCAGAGGCCGCCGGTCGGGCGCTTCAAGGATTTCGTAGTAGCGCGCAAAGGTAGCGAAAAGGACACCCTGGACCTCAAGACCCAGGGCCTGACGCCCTTCGTCGATGGCGCGCGACTGCTGGCGCTGGCCAACGGGGTGGCCGCGAACAACACGCTGGAGCGCCTGCGCCAACTGGTGGCCAAGGAAGTCATCGACCCGCTGGACGGCGCGGCGTATGAAGAGGCCTACCATTTCATTCAGCAGACGCGCATGCAGCAGCACCAGCAGCAGAGCCGGCAGAACCTGCCCTATTCCAACCGGATCGACCCCGACGTGCTCAATCATCTGGACCGCCGCATCTTGCGTGAATCATTCCGCCAGGCACAGCGCCTGCAATCCAGCCTGACCTTGCGTTATCAACTGTAAGCGACCGATCGATGAACCTGTTTCAGTGGCTCAAACCCACCAAACGCAAGGCGCCTGATCTGACACCCGAGCAGTTACAGCGCCTGAGCGACCTGCTCCGCGCCCCCGCGCTCAGCGAAAACCCGCTGCGCCAGCAGCGTTGGGTCGTGCTGGACCTGGAAACCAGCGGCTTGAACATGAATCGCGATGAAGTGCTGTCCATTGGCGCAGTGGTGATCGAGGACGGCGCCATCGATCTCGGCCAGCTGTTCGAACGCACCCTGCTGCGCCCGGACCACAAAATCAGCCCCAGCGTGCTGATTCACGGCTTGGCGCCCAGCGCGATCGCTGCGGGCAGCGAGCCTGTGGAGGCGCTGCTGGATTTCATGGCGTTTGTCGGCGACAGCCCGCTGCTGGCGTTTCATGCGCCGTTCGATCAGCACATGATCAGCCGCGCCTTGAAAGAAAGCCTGGGCTACAAGCTGCACCATCCGTTTTTCGACGTGGCCGAAATCGCCCCGCTGCTGTGCCCGCAAGCCTGCCTGCGTCAGGCGGGGCTGGATGACTGGACAGCCTTCTTTGGCCTGCAGGCAGGAGAGCGACATCACGCCAGCGCCGATGCACTGGTGACGGCCGAGCTGGCGCTGATCCTGTTCAGCCATGCGCGACGGCAGGACATGGACAGCCCTATAAAACTGGAGCAGTGCCTGGGCAAGTGGCGGCGCAGGCAGCAGTCGCATTCTTTTTGAATCCCCCCTCATCGGGCCACGGCGACCATACCTCTGTAGGAGCGTCGGTCGTACCTTCTGAGTTGCCATTTCCTACAGCAATCGTTCAGCCCAATCCGATAAGCGCTAATTGCCAGCACCAGTGCGCTCTGACACAATCGCGAATAATTCTCGTTAGTTACTTTGTTCTCTTCGGTGCACACGTGTCGTCATTCCAAAGTCCTCAACATCAGCTTGTCGGAACGCTCTATCGCGACCATCGCAGCTGGTTGCTGGCCTGGCTGAGACGCAACGTCGCCTGCCCGCATCGCGCCGAAGACCTGAGCCAGGACACTTTCCTACGCCTGTTGGGCCGCGAGCACCTCGATGCGCCGCGCGAACCGCGGGCGTTTCTCGTGCAGGTGGCCAAGGGGCTGTTGTTCGACTATTTCCGTCGCGCGGCGCTGGAGCAGGCCTATCTCAACGAGCTGATGCTGATCCCAGAGGGCGAACAGCCTTCGCTTGAGGAGCAGCAACTGATCCTCGAAGACCTCAAAGCCATCGACCGCCTGCTCGGCAAGCTGTCGAGCAAGGCGCGGGCAGCGTTTCTGTACAACCGTCTGGATGGCATGAGCCACGCTGAAATCGCCGAAAAAATCGGCGTTTCCGTGCCCCGCGTTCGCCAGTATCTGGCTCAGGGCATGCGTCAGTGCTACATCGCGCTGTATGGCGAGCCGACATGAGCATCCCTACCCGCCCTGTTTCATCGAAAGTGCTCGACGCCGCCATCGCCTGGCAGCTGTGCCTGGATTGCGGCCAGGGCAGCGACGCCGAGCGCGAAGAATTCGCCAAGTGGTACGCCGCCAGCGATGAGCACGCTCGCGCGTGGATGCAACTGGGCATGCTCGATCAACGCTTTGTCGGCACCACCGGGCCTGCGCGTTCTGCCTTGATACGTTCGCGCGAAGGCGTCAGCCGGCAGATGCGCAACCTGGGTCGTGGCGTCGCCGGGTTTGCCTTGGCGCTGGGATTGACGCTGTTCTTGGGCGAGCGCTTCCTGCCGGTGCATTACTGGCTGGCCGATCAACGCACAGCGACCGGCGAGCAGCGCACCATTCGGCTCTCGGACAACACCCTGATTCGCCTGAACACCCACAGCGCGCTGAACGTGAAGTTCGATGCCAAACAGCGTCGTGTCGTGCTTCAGGAGGGCGAGATTTTCGTCGAGACGGGCAGCCATGAAGACCCAAGGCCGTTCATCGTCGAGACCGATGAAGGGCAGATGCGCGCCCTGGGGACGAAATTTCTGGTCAAGCGCCGCGACGACGGCACGCTGCTGAGCGTGCTGCAGTCGGCGGTGGCGGCACATCCGCAGGCGTCGGACAACGAGCTGATCCTGCGTGAAGGCCAGCAGATGCTGATCCAGCGTCACAGCCTTGGGCCGATGGTCGCCATCGCCCCCGGCGCCGATGCCTGGATGCGCGGCATGCTCGTGGTCGATAACGCGCCGCTCAAGGACGTGATCGCCGAGCTGGGACGTTATCGCCCAGGCTATTTGGGCGTTGCCTCGGACGTCGCCCATCTGCGCATCACCGGCAGCTTCCCGCTCAACGACACCGACCTGGCGCTCAAGGCGCTGATGCCGACGCTGCCCGTGGAAATCGAACAGCGCACGCATTGGTGGGTGACGGTGGTGGCCAGCGAGAATAAACAGACGCGAAAATTGTAAGCACTGCACGACCTGCTTCTGCCCTTTGGGCAGAATCAGAAAAAAAGCGCAAAATTGTAAATCTAAATTATTTTCGATTCGGCCCTATCACTTTTCACATCTCGTTCGGCACATAGGCATTGAGAACCCTTCACCTCAGGAGCCGCCCATGTCCCGCACGCTTCAAACCCTTCTGCGACCAAGCCTGCTGGCCGTTGCCGTCGCCCTCGCGACCCCGCTGGCCAGCACGCAGCTGTTGGCGGCCTCCCAGGCGTCCAGCGTTCGTGCCTACAACCTGCCCACCGCGCCGCTGTCCACCACGTTGACCCAGATCGCCAGCCAGGCCGGCATCGCCCTGTCGCTGGACCCGTCGCTGGCCGCCGGTCGCACGTCGGCGCCGGTTCAGGGCCAGTTCGACGCACCGGGCGCAATGGCCCAGGCCCTGCGCGGCACCGGTCTGCAACTGAGCCAGACCACCGCAGGCACCTACAGCCTAGTGGCAGCGCCTGAAGGCGTGATGGCGCTGCCGGAGACCAGCATTCAGGGGCGTCAGGACAGTTTCGAAAGCGCATGGGGCCCGGCTGAAGGCTACGCCGCCACTCGCACGGCCGCCGGCACCAAGACCGACACCGCCATCGCCGAAGCACCACGATCGGTCTCCGTGGCCACGCGCCAGCAGATGCAGGACCGCGCTGTACAGAACCTCGACGACGCCGTGCGCTACATGCCGGGCGTGGTCGCCAGCAGCTATGGCAGTGACAGCCGCGCCGAGTGGCTGAAAATCCGTGGTTTCGAGCCGACCCAGTTCCTCGACGGCCTGCCACTGCCCAAGGGCGCATACGTGATGCCGAAGATGGAAACCTGGGACCTGGAGCGCGTCGCCGTGCTGCGCGGCCCGGCCTCTTCGGTGTACGGCCAGACCCCACCGGGCGGTCTGGTGGACATGGTCAGCCGTCGCCCACAGGCTGAAGAGAGCCACGAGATTCAGGCGCAGGTCGGCAGCTACAACCGCAAGCAGATCAGCTTCGACAGCACGGGCAAGCTTGATGATGCCGACACGTTCGAATATCGCGTCACCGGCGTGGTGCGTGACAGCGGCACAACGGTCGATCATATCGATGACAAGCGCTACAACATCGCACCCAGCCTGACCTGGAACATTGATCCGGACACCAAGCTGACTTTCCTCAGCATGTTCACCCGAGACGATACAGGCGCAACCAGCCAGTTCCTGCCACTGCAAGGCACGCGTCTCTCGACACCGGCGGGCAAAGTCGGGGCTCACGATAACCTGGGCGATCCGGACTGGGAATTCTATGACCGTACTTACTACTCTCTGGGTTACGCCTTTGAACATCGCCTGAACGACGTATGGCAGTTCCGTCAGAACTTGCGCTACACCAAGAGCGATCTGTCGTTCCAGACCATCACATCAGGTGGCAGTGCAACAGCGGTCGCAGACGATGGCACTCTGTCTCGTGGCGCTAACGTGGTCAACGAAGACATTAGCCAGTTCGCTCTGGACAACAACTTCGAAGGTAACTTCGACACCGGCGTGATCAAGCACAAGCTGTTGTTAGGCGCGGACTACCAGCGTGTTAACCATAACTACAAGTGGCTTTTCGGCTCGGCGCCAAATGGCAACATCATCACCCATCCGTACGGTCTTGATTTCAGCAACGTCAGCTACTCCGCGCTGCAGAACTACAATCAAAAAACCGACGACTTCGGCATCTATGTTCAAGATCAGATGGCCCTGGATAACTGGCGTCTGACGCTGGGCGGCCGGCAGGATCTGCTCAAAACAAAATCGAAGTTCTACAATACCAATCAGAGTGATGACCGCACTGACAGCGCCTTTACTGGCAACGCTGCGCTGAGTTATGTCTTTGATTCCGGTTTCACGCCGTACATTTCTTATGCAGAGTCGTTCCAGGCTGAACAGGGCGGCGGCAACGGCGTTGCCTTCAAACCAGGCACCGGCAAGCAATACGAAGCGGGCCTGAAATATCAACCGCCGGGCACCAACCTGCTGTTCAGCGCTGCTGCGTACGATTTGACGCGTGAAAACATTGTTCTCAGCGACGCTGCGTTCATCCCGCGTACTGTGGGTGAGGCCAAGGTTCGCGGCTTCGAACTGGAAGCAGTTGGTAACGTTACCGACGAGCTGAAAATCACTGCGTCGTACACTTACGCCAATACCAAGA
>CAURWS010000170.1:0-7249 GCA_963528485.1 uncultured Pseudomonas sp.
CCAAGGAAGCAGCTATGCCGGTGACATCCAACCTCAACCCCGGGTTCATGGTGGTTCATGGCAATCGCCTGGATGAACTGCGTAGCCTTGTGGTGTCGTGGATGCGGCGTTACCCGCTGACCCCGCTGGAAAACGAAGTCGCGCTGGTACAAAGCAACGGCATCGCCCAATGGCTGAAGCTTGCCCTGGCGGAAGATGCACAGGACGACGACCAGGGCGGCTGCGGCATTGCCGCTGCAATCGACGTCCAACTCCCCGGCAGCTTCATGTGGCAGCTGTATCGCGCTGTTTTGGGAAAGGAAGAAATTCCCGAAACCTCGCTGCTCGATAAAGCCCCGCTCACCTGGCGTTTGATGCGACTGCTTCCTGCGCTGATCGACCAACCCCACTTCGAACCCCTGCAACGCTTCCTCACCGCCGACACCGATCTGCGCAAGCGCTATCAATTGTCCGAGCGCCTGGCGGACCTGTTCGACCAATACCAGGTGTACCGCGCCGACTGGCTGGAAGACTGGGCTGCAGGGCGGCATCAGCTGAGAAACGTCAGGGGAGAGGTCAAGCCGCTCAAGCCGGAGAATTGCTGGCAAGCCGAACTGTGGCGTGCGCTGCTTCACGATGTCGGGGCCGAAGGCATGGCGCAAAGTCGCGCCGGTGTGCATCAGCGCTATATCGAACGCATCAACACCCTGACCGAAGCCCCCCCAGGATTACCCGCACGGGTCATCGTCTTCGGTATTTCTTCGCTGCCCGCACAGGCGCTGGAAGCCTTGGCCGGTCTGGCGCGTTTCAGCCAGGTGCTGCTCTGCGTGCACAACCCCTGCCGCCACCACTGGGCGGACATCGTCGCCGACAAGGATCTGCTGCGCCACGAGTACAAGCGTCAGTCGCGCAAGACCGGGATGCCGGTGGTGCTCAACCCTGACGCGCTGCATCAGCACGCCCATCCGCTGCTGGCCGCCTGGGGTAAACAGGGGCGCGACTACATCAACCTGCTCGACAGTCACGACGACCCCAACAGCTACCGCTCGATCTTTCGCGACGGTCGCATCGACCTGTTCAGCGAAAGCGACCCGCAGACGCTGCTCAACCAGTTGCAGGACGACATCCTCGAACTGCGCCCCCTCAGCGAGACCCGCGAGCTGTGGCCTGCCGTCGACATCAAAAAGGACCGCTCGATTCGCTTCCATGTCGCCCACAGCGCCCAACGTGAAGTGGAGGTGCTGCACGACCAACTGCTCGCGCGTTTCAACGCCAACCCGGACCTGCGCCCTCGCGACGTCATCGTGATGGTCCCCGACATCGACAGCTACGCCCCACACATTCGCGCCGTGTTCGGGCAACTGGATCGTGATGATCGTCGCTTCATTCCGTTCACCCTGGCTGACCAGGGCCAGCGCGGTCGCGACCCGCTGTTGATCGCCGTCGAACACCTGCTGAAGATCCCCGACAGTCGCTTCCCGGTCAGTGAAATCCTTGACCTGCTGGACGTTCCGGCGCTGCGCGCACGCTTCGGCATCGATGAGCGCGACCTGCCAACCCTGCATCGCTGGATCGAAGGCGCTGGCGTGCGTTGGGGGCTCAACGCCAGGCAGCGTGAAGGCCTTGGCCTGCCCGAAGCACTGGAGCAGAACAGCTGGCACTTCGGCCTGCGCCGCATGCTGCTGGGTTACGCAGTGGGTGCGGGGATCGCCTACGACGATATTGAGCCCTACGACGAGATCGGCGGCCTGGATGCTGCGCTCATTGGCCCACTGGTCTCGCTGATCGATGCGCTGCAGGTCGCCCATGCCGAGCTGTCGCAACCGGCAACGCCCCTCGTCTGGGGCTCGCGGCTGCAGGCGCTGATGCAGCTGTTTTTCAGCGCCGAGAGTGAGCACGACGACTACCTGCTCGGCCAGCTCGAAACCCTGCGCGAAACCTGGCTGGAAACCTGCGAAACCGTCGGCCTGCTGGAGGAGCTGCCACTGACTGTCGTGCGCGAGGCGTGGCTGGCTGGGCTTGATCAGGGGCGTTTATCCCAGCGCTTCCTCGCAGGCTCGGTCAACTTCTGCACACTGATGCCGATGCGTGCGATCCCGTTCAAGGTCGTCTGTCTGCTCGGCATGAACGACGGCGATTACCCCCGCGCGCAACCGCCGCTGGACTTCGACCTGATGGGCAGCGACTACCGCCCCGGCGACCGTTCACGTCGCGAAGACGACCGCTACCTGCTGCTTGAAGCGCTGCTGTCTGCTCGCGATCAGCTGTATATCAGCTGGGTCGGCCGCAGCATTCGCGACAACTCCGAGCGCCCGGCCTCGGTGCTCATTGGCCAGCTGCGTGATCATTTGGCCAGCGGCTGGAAACTGGCGGACGCCATCGAGCCCGAGGACGACAAGAAACGCGACCCCGGCCAGCAACTGCTGCACAAGCTGACCCTCGAGCACCCGCTGCAACCCTTCAGCGCCAAGTACTTTCAGGAGAGCCTGGAGTTCTTCAGCTTCGCCCGTGAGTGGCAGGTGCTGCATGAGGCGGCGGTCCAGGCAGGCGAAACCAAGGCGCTGGAAAAGCACGAACAGGAAGAGCCGCTGAGCCTGATGCAGTTGCAGGATTTCCTGCGCAACCCGGTCAAACATTTCTTCAGCCAGCGTCTAAAAATTTTCTTCGAAGTGGCCGAAGCGCCCTTGGCAGATGAAGAACCCTTCGTGCTCGACGCCCTCGAGCGTTATGGCTTGAGCGACAGCCTGCTGCAAGCGGCGCTGATCGACCCTGAAAACACCCACGATTCCCTCAAGGCCCAAGCCGTACGCCTGCAAGCCAGCGGCCTGTTGCCCATGGCCGGTTTCGGCACGCTCCTACAGGACGAGCTGATCGAGCCGCTACCGGATCTGGTTCAGCGCTACCACGACCTGCTGTTCAAATGGCCGGAACGCCTGCACAGCGCGCTGCCGGTGACCTACTCGCATCAAGGTGTCGAACTGGATGGCTGGCTCGATGGCCTCTATCAAAACGCTCAAAGCGAACTGCTCGCCGTGACGGCCATTCCCAATGCCATCGGCGGCAAGAAGTCGCGCAAGTGGCATCGCCTGACCAAACCCTGGGTCAACCATCTGGTGGCCTGTGCCTGCGATTTGCCGCTGACCACCGCACTGGTCGCCAGCGACGAAACCCTGCTCCTGCCGCCATTGGACAAAGCCTCTGCGACCGGCACCCTCAATGACCTGCTGCTGGCTTGGCAACGCGGCATGCAGCGCCCGCTGCCTGTCGCGGTGAAAACCGCATTCGCCTGGCTGGGGCAGGCGGATGAACAGAAAGCCGAAGCCGCTGCGCGCAAGACCTATGACGGCGACGGCCAGAACATCGCAGGCGAGCACGCCGAGAGTACGGCGCTGGCCCGGCAATTCCCGGATTTCGATGCGCTGCTCGACAGCGAAGAGTTCGTCGGCTGGTGTGAGTCGCTGTACAAACCGATTTTCGACGCGCCCTGGCAGTCTCTGTCCAGCGAGGAGGCCGGAGCATGATGGATCTTCAAAAACCGTTGGCCCTGCGCTTCCCGCTCAAGGGCAGCCAACTGATCGAGGCCAGCGCCGGCACCGGCAAGACCTTCACCATTTCCGCCCTGTACCTGCGTCTGGTCCTCGGCCATGGCGACGAAGTTTCAGGCTTCGGTCGCGAACTGCTGCCGCCGCAGATTCTGGTGGTGACCTTCACCGACGCGGCCACCAAAGAGCTGCGCGATCGCATCCGCACCCGCCTGGCTGAAGCCGCGCGTTTTTTCCGTGGGGAGATCGACGCCCCCGATACCTTGATCGAAGCGCTGCGCAACGAGTTCGCCGTCGAGCAGTGGGCCGGTTGTGCGAGCCGTCTGGACATCGCGGCGCAATGGATGGATGAGGCGGCGGTTTCGACCATTCACAGTTGGTGTCAGCGCATGTTGCGCGAGCATGCTTTCGACAGTGGCAGCCTGTTTACCCAGAGCCTGGAAACCGATCACAGCGACCTGCTGGGCGAGGTGCTGCGCGATTATTGGCGCAAGTTCTGCTACCCCATGAGTGGCGACGCGCTTAACTGGGTGCGCGACAACTGGGGCGGCCCCGCAGCGTTGTTGCCACGTGTTCGCGCGATGTTCGCCAGCGATCGCGCGCCGGTCACGCAGACCCCGACGCAGTTGATCGAAGCCTCGGTTCACGAGCGCCGCGAAGCCCTGAGGACCCTCAAGTCGCCGTGGGCCAACTGGGCCGCCGAGCTTCATGCGATCTGTATCGATGGCGTGAAGTGCAAGGTCGTTGACGGCCGCAAAATGCAGGAGCGCTACTTCAAGCCCTGGTTCGACAAGCTGATCGCCTGGGCCAACGACGACGAGCAGGAGCAGCTCGATCTGGGCACCGGCTTCACCCGGCTGACCCCCGACGGTATCGCTGAAGCCTGGAAAAGCAACCCGCCGTCGCACCCGGCGTTCGAGGCGATGGTCGAGCTGAAAGTCGCCCTCGACACGCTGCCAACCCCGGATGCCGCTGTGCTCGAACACGCCGTGCAGTGGGTCGGTGCGCGCTTCGAAGAAGAGAAGCGTCGTCGCGCCGAGATGGGTTTCGACGACATGCTGCAGCGTCTGGATGCCGCCTTGCGCGGCTCGGGTGGCGAGCGGCTGGCGACCCTGATTCGCGAGCAATTCCCGGTCGCGCTGATCGACGAATTTCAGGACACGGACCCGGTGCAGTACCGGATTTTCGACAGCATTTATCGCCTGGAAGCCAACGACGAAAGCACCGGCCTGTTCCTGATTGGCGACCCCAAGCAGGCGATCTATGCCTTCCGCGGCGCCGACATCTACACCTACCTGCGCGCGCGCACGGCGACCACCGGGCGCCTGCATACGCTGGGCACCAACTTCCGTTCCAGCCACGCGATGGTCGAGGCCGTGAACCATGTGTTCGCGCGCGCCGAGAACAGCCCGACCGGGCGCGGCGCGTTTCTGTTTCGCAGTGCCGATCACAACCCCGTGCCGTTTTTGGCCGTGGGGTCCCAAGGACGCAAGGAAGTTTTCCAGGTCGACGGCGCGGTCGTTCCTGCGCTGAACGTCTGGCAGCTGGGAACCGATCAGCCGGTCTCGGGAACGGTCTATCGGCAGCAACTGGCTGCCAGTTGCGCCAGCCAGATCGTCGGTTTGCTCAATGCCGGTCAACAGGGCCGCGCAGGCTTTGCCAAATCCGGCGAGCCACTGAAAGGCCTGCGACCTGCTGACATCGCGATTCTCGTGCGCGACGGCAAGGAAGCCCAGGCTGTGCGCGGCGAGTTGTCGGCGCGCGGGGTGCGCAGTGTTTACCTGTCTGACAAGGATTCGGTGTTTGCCGCGCAAGAGGCCCACGACCTGCTGGCCTGGCTCAAGGCCTGCGCCGAGCCTGATGCCGAGCGCACCCTGCGCGCCGCGTTGGCGTGCATCACGCTTGACCTGCCGCTGGCCGAGCTTGAGCGGCTCAATCAGGACGAACTGGCGTGGGAACAGCGCGTCATGCAGTTCCGCGATTATCGCCGCGTCTGGCGTAGCCAAGGCGTGCTGCCGATGCTGCGCCGCCTGCTGCACGACTTCAAACTGCCGCAGACGCTGATTTCGCGCAGCGACGGCGAGCGCGTGCTGACCAACCTGCTGCACCTGTCCGAACTGATGCAGCAGGCCGCTGCCGAGCTGGATGGCGAGCAGGCGCTGATTCGTCATCTGGGCGAGCATCTGGCGTTGTCCGGCCAGGCGGGTGAGGAGCAGATACTGCGGCTGGAAAGCGACGAGCAACTGGTCAAGGTCGTGACCATTCACAAGTCCAAAGGCCTGGAATACCCCTTGGTGTTCCTGCCGTTCATTTGCTCGACCAAACCTGTGGATGGCAGTCGCCTGCCGCTGCATTACCACGATGCCGAGGGCCACGCGCAGATCAGCCTCAAGCCGACAGCGGCGCTGGTGGAGCAGGCCGATGACGAGCGTCTGGCCGAGGACCTGCGCCTTCTCTATGTGGCCCTGACCCGTGCGCAACACGCCTGCTGGCTGGGCGTTGCTGACCTCAAGCGCGGCAACACCAAGGATTCGATTCTGCACCGCTCGGCACTGGGCTATTTGCTCGGCGGCGGCCAGGTGCTGGGGGAGTCGCCTCAACTCATTCAGTGGCTGCAATCACTGGCTGAAAACCAGCCCACGCTACAGGTCGAGGCCGTGCCTGCACCGACCGACGAGACCTTCAGCGCGCCTCGCAGCGAGATCGCCCTGAGCAAGCCGCGCATGCCTCGGCGCAGCGCTAAGGAGAACTGGTGGATCGCCTCGTACAGCGCCCTGCGCATCGGTGACACCATCACCGACAGCGGCGACCAGTCCCCGGACAGCCCTCAGGCGCAGAAGCTGTTCGACGATGAACGTCTGGACCCCGATGCGCCCCGGGAGACGCTTGTCAGTGGCGGCGACATTCACCGGTTCCCCCGTGGCCCGAACCCCGGCACCTTTCTTCATGGTCTGCTGGAATGGGCGGGAGAGAAGGGTTTTGCAGCGGCCGCCGCCGATTCAGTCGCCCTGGAAAAGGTCGTCGCGCAGCGCTGCAATCGGCGCGACTGGAAGGGCTGGATCAACACCCTGACCGACTGGCTTACACACCTGTTAAGCATGCCGCTGCGCCTGGGCGCTGACGTGCAGCCAGTCGCGTTGAGCGAGATGGACCAGCCCAATCAGTACCGCGTCGAGATGGAATTCTGGTTCGCCTGTTCGAAAGTCGATGTGGCGCAGATGGATGCACTGGTACGTCGTTTCACTCACAACGGCGCACCCCGCGCAGCGGCGGAAACCGTGTCGCTCAACGGTATGTTCAAGGGCTTCATCGACCTGACGTTCGAGCATCAGGGGCGTTATTACGTGGCCGATTACAAATCCAATTGGCTGGGCGTCGACGACGACGCCTATACCGACGTGGCGATGGAAAACGCGCTTCTGGACAACCGTTACGACCTGCAATACGTGCTCTACCTGCTGGCCCTGCATCGCCAGCTCAAGGCGCGTCTGGCCGATTACGACTACGACCTTCACATGGGCGGCGCGGTGTACCTGTTCGTGCGCGGCAGTCGCGCGGCGAGTCAGGGCGCGTGGTTTACCCGACCGCCCCGTGAGCTGATCGAAAGCCTCGACCTGCTGTTCCAGGGCCGGGCGCTCATCCAGGAAGAGACGCTATCAGGAGACCTCGCATGAGCCGCACCTTCGCCCATTTGCTGCCCACGCCGCTGGACGCCGAGAGCCTGGCTG
>CAURWS010000171.1:0-7248 GCA_963528485.1 uncultured Pseudomonas sp.
CACTTGCGCGATCCCCAGCGCCTGCGCCAGCGGCTGAACGATACTGCGCGTCAGGCCCCAGGCCAGTACCAGAGTCATCAGCGCCGTCAGCACCATCATTGCACTGACCCAGTTGATGGCGCTGCCGAACACCGACTGCGCCGCATCCGTGGCATCGGTCGCGCCCTGCTTGTTCAGGGCAGTGAGCTCGTTGAGGGCCTGAGTCATCTTGTCGGCGAACTGGTTCATTTCGCCGTTGATGATTTGCGTAGCGCCGTCCAGATCGTTCTGCCGAGACAACTCCACCACTCGCGACTGGCGTTGGAAATAGGCCTCTTTGGCCGTGGAAAATTGCCCATACATATCGCGCTCGCGGGCCGTTTCGATCAGCGAGCCATAACGTTGCCCGGCAGCCTGCAGGCCGGCCTTGAGCTGCTCGATCTTGTTGTAGTTTTCCTGCAGCGCGGCGGGGTCGCGGCCGATCATCAGACGCAGGGTCAGCGTGCGGATACGCATCAAGTCCTGCCCCATGGCGCCCAACTCCATGACGCTGGGCAGCCATTTGCTTTCTACCAGATCCGACTGTTTGCGCATGGTCGACATCTGCAACAGCGCGAAAGCGCCCAGACCGAACACCAGCAACGCCAGTACACCAAAGCCAAGCGCGGCACGGGGTGCAATATTCATGTTTCGTACGATCACAATGGGTCCCTCCCTAAAATCCTGCCTTCAAAATGCGGCTGGTCAACGCCACCGATATCGGCTGAGAGAGTGAGGATCTGTAGGACAATTCCCAGATTTATTAGAGGTCTATTTGCAATGGCCACCGTTCAGCTGGAATTGGCAGCACAGACGATCCAGACGATGGGGTTTATGATTCGTACTCTGTCGCCAAGCCCATCGAGAGCCATGACATGTTGACCATCAAACCCCGTGCAGAAGACGTCGAAGGCCAGCCGATTCTGCGCCCCCTGCCCTCCGCGCAATGCCGCAGCGTCGGGCCTTTCGTGTTTTTCGATCACATGCTGGAAACCACCTACGCCCCGGGTACTGGCATGGACATCCGCCAGCACCCGCACATAGGCCTGTCGACCCTGACTTACCTGTTTGAAGGCCAGGTTCAGCACAAGGACAGCCTGGGCAGCGACCAGCACGTGATGCCCGGCGAAGTGAGCTGGATGACCGCCGGCAGCGCGATTGCCCACATTGAGCGCACGCCCCAGGCCCTGCACGACAGCGGCTCGCGAATGCATGGCCTGCAGGTCTGGCTGGCTTCGCCCAAGGAGCACGAACAAGGCCCCGGGCTTTACAGCCATCATCCGGCTGCCAGCCTGCCGCTGAGTGACAGTATGGGCATCGCGATCCGCATGATCGCAGGCAGTGGCTTTTGCCTGGAGTCGCCGGTGCCGGTGCTGTCGCCCACCCTGTACGCCGAAGTGAGGATGCAGACGGCCACGACGCTGCTGATTCCCGCCGAACACGAGCAGCGTGCGTTGTATGTGATCGAGGGCGAGATGACGCTCGATGGCGAGCCGCTGCAACCGCGCAGCCTGGTGGTGCTGGATGCCGGCAGCGAACCGACGCTGTGCGCTGACAGCGAATCCCACGCCGTGCTGATTGGCGGCGCGCCGCTGGATGGGCCGAGACGGATGAACTGGAATTTCGTCGCCAGCGATCCGGCGCTGATCGATCAGGCCAGGGCGAAATGGGCGGCCGGAGACTGGCCGACAGTGCCGGGGGAAGTCACGCGGATTGAATTGCCCAAAAGCAGATAAAAGCAGCCACAAGCTGCAAGTCAGAGCGCATGCCTCACTTGCAGCTTGGCGGTTAAAGCTTAGGACTGCTGCTGGAACACTTCATCCAGCAGGTTATGCATCGCCGTGAACGCACGCTTGGACACCGTCGGGTTGTACATCTGCACACCCGGGTTGTTCGCATGCGGGTCGGTGAACGAGTGGAACGCGCCGCCGTAGCTCAGCAGCTGCCAGTCAACGTTGGCGGCATTCATCTCGGCTTCGAACGCGGGCAACTGCTCTTTCGGCACCAACGGGTCGGAAGCGCCGTGCAGCACCAGAACCTTGCCCTGGATGTTGTTAGCGTCAGCCGGGTTGGTGGTGTCCAGGGTGCCGTGGAACGATACGGCCGCTTTCAGCGGCGCCCCGGTACGAGCCAGCTCCAGCGCGCAGCAACCGCCGAAGCAGAAGCCGAAGGCCGCCAGGCTGTTCTTGTCCACAGCGGCGATGGATTGCGCGGTCAGTTGATCGAGCGCCGCCTGCATGCGCTTGTTCAGCAAGCCGCGGTCGTTCTTCAGCGGCATCATCGCCGCCAGCGCCTGATCGGCATTAGCCGGACGCACGCCCTGCCCGTACAGGTCAGCCAGAAACACCACATAGCCTTTGCTGGCCACTTGCTTGGCGATCTGCTCGGCATCTTCGCTGATGCCCATCCAGTTTGGCGCCATCACCAGGCCCGGCGCAGCTTTGGCGCCATCGCTGAACACCAGACGGCTCTCGAAGCTCTGGCCGTCAATCTGATAAACCACGGACTGCACAGTAACGTTGCTCATTGCTGACTCCTGCTTTTGAGAATGTAGGGGGGATCAAATGACAAAACCCGCCGAAGCGGGTTTTGACGGGGTTCGATCTTAAACCGAGAGCTCGACCAACAACTTGTTCAAACGGCGCACGTAAGCGGCCGGATCTTTCAAGCTGTCGCCTGCTGCCAGCGCGGCCTGGTCGAACAGAATGTGCGACAGCTCGCCGAAGCGCTCTTCGTTCTGCTCGTTGTCCAGTTTGCCGATCAGCGGGTGGGTCGGGTTGAATACGAAAATAGGATTGGAATCCGGCACCTTCTGGCCGCTGGCTTCCAGGATCTGGAGCATCTGCAGGCCCAGGTCCTGCTCACCGATGGCCAGAATCGCCGGTGAGTCGGTCAGGCGATGGGACACGCGCACTTCGCTGACAGCCTCACCCAGCGCGGTCTTCAAGCGCTCGATCAGGCCTTCCTTGTCCTTGGCGACTTCTTCCTGGGCCTTCTTGTCTTCTTCGGAGTCCAGCTTGCCCAGGTCCAGATCGCCACGTGCGACGTCGACGAAACCCTTGCCGTCGAAATCGCTGAGGTAGCTCATCAGCCACTCGTCGATGCGGTCGGTTAGCAGCAGCACTTCGATGCCTTTCTTGCGGAAGACTTCCAGGTGCGGGCTGTTCTTGACCTGCGCGTAGCTCTCGCCGGTCAGGTAGTAGATCTTGTCCTGACCTTCCTTGGCGCGAGCCAAATAGTCAGTCAAGGACACGCTCTGCTCGCCACTCTCGTCGGAGGTCGAGGCGAAACGCAGCAGGCCGGCGATCTTTTCCTTGTTGGCGAAGTCTTCAGCCGGGCCTTCTTTCATGACCTGACCGAAGTTCTTCCAGAAGCCTTTGTATTCTTCCGGCTGGTTCTTCGCCAGTTTCTCCAGCATGTCCAGCACGCGCTTGGTCAGCGCCGACTTCATGGAGTCTATGATCGGGTCTTTCTGCAGGATCTCGCGGGACACGTTCAGCGACAGGTCGTTGGAGTCGACCACGCCCTTGATGAAGCGCAGGTACAGCGGCAGGAACGATTCGGCCTGATCCATGACGAACACGCGCTGCACGTACAGCTTCAGGCCGCGCGGTGCTTCGCGCTGGTACAGGTCGAACGGCGCACGGGCCGGCACGTACAGCAGCGAGTTGTACTCCAGCTTGCCTTCAACCTTGTTGTGGCTCCAGCTCAGCGGGTTCTCAAAATCGTGGGCGATGTGCTTGTAGAACTCCTGGTATTCCTCATCCTTCACTTCGGTGCGAGGACGGGTCCACAGGGCGCTGGCGCGGTTGACGGTTTCCCATTCTTCGGCCGGTGCCGGTTCGCCTTCCACAGCGATCTGCTCTTTTGGCAGCTCGATCGGCAGGGCGATGTGGTCGGAGTACTTCTTGATGATGTTGCGCAGACGGTAGCCGTCGGCGAACTCGTCTTCAGTGCCTTTGAGGTGCAGAACGATGCGAGTGCCGCGCTCGGCCTTGTCGATGGTAGCGACTTCGAACTCACCCTCGCCTTTGGAGGACCAGTGGACGCCTTCGCTGGCAGGGGTACCCGCGCGACGGCTGAACACATCCACCTTGTCGGCAACGATAAACGCGGAATAGAAGCCCACGCCGAACTGGCCGATCAGGTGCGAATCCTTCTTCTGGTCGCCGGTCAGGTTCTTCATGAAATCAGCGGTGCCGGATTTGGCGATGGTACCCAGGTGGGTAATCACATCGTCGCGATTCATGCCGATGCCGTTGTCTTCCAGGGTCACGGTTTTCGCGGCCTTGTCGAAGCTCACACGGATTTTCAGCTCAGCGCCGCCTTCCAGCAGTTCAGGCTTGGACAGCGCCTCGAAGCGCAGTTTGTCCACGGCATCCGAAGCGTTGGAAATCAGCTCGCGAAGGAAAATTTCCTTGTTCGAATACAGCGAATGGATCATGAGGTGCAGCAGCTGCTTCACCTCGGTCTGGAAGCCCAGGGTTTCCTTTTGAGTTTCCACACTCATGGTCATCAAACTCCAATCAGTCCACACGAATCAGGAATACCGTCCAACAAAGCCCGACAGCACAGGGCCGGACGGCGGGTTGTCATCAAAGTGGGGGCTGGGAGAAGGATTTCAAGGGCCAGCCTTGACAGCACCCTGAATCTTCATCAACCACTAACGGCATCTATCGCGTCAGGGATTGGCTGGCCTGCGAGCAAAAACGATTAATCAGCTGAACTCGGAGGCCGGACGTAACACGGCTGAAACAGCGAATGATCATTCCTGCGCAAAGACGGAACTAAGTTAATAACCGCGCGTTCGAAGGCACGTAGATATTCAATAAGGAGAAACACCCCATGCGTAAGACTTTAGCCATTGCCCTGATGCTCTCTGCCACCCTGGGTCTCGCTGCCTGCGACAAAAAATCCGAGGATAAACAGCAAGATGCCAACAAGGCTGCTCAGCAGTCCCAAGAGTCGATGCAAAAGGCTCAAGACAAAGTGAACGACGCCGCCAAAGAAAGCCAGGAAGCGGCCCAGAAGAATGCCGAAGCCGCTCAAGAGCGCGCCAAAGAGGCCAACGAACAGGCGCCAGCTACAACTAAGCCATAAGTTCCAGAGTTTCCAAAAAATAAAGCCCGCATTATGCGGGCTTTATTTTTATGCGCGATAAATGCACGACGCGACCATCAGGCCGTGGCGTCCATTGGCATCAGGCCAGCGCTTCGCTGCGCTTGCCGATCATGCGGTCGACCACGAACGCACCTAACAGCGTGATCAGCGCAGGAATCAGCCACGCCAGCCCTTGCTCGCTCAACGGCAGATGAGCGGCCGCAGCCGGCAGGTAATCACCCAGCCCTGCCCCCTTGAGCGCATCGACCATGCCGAATACCAGCGACACCAGCATCACTGGCGCAACGATTCGCCCTTGCGATTGCCAGAAATCCTTGCAGAAGCTCAAGGCCACCAGCGCGATGCACGGTGGGTAGATGGCCGTCAGCACCGGGATCGAGAACTGGATCAGCTTGGTCAGCCCCAGGTTCGATACCAGCAGCGAGAACGCGGCCAGCAGGATCACCAGCGTCTTGTAGGACAGTGGCAGCAAGCGGCTGAAGTACTCGGCGCAGGCGCAAGTCAGGCCCACGGCCGTTACCAGACAGGCCAGGGAGATCAGCACGGCGAGGAAACCACTGCCCAGCGAACCAAAGGTGTGTTGCACGTAGGCGTGCAGCACGGCCGCGCCATTGCTGGCGTCAGCGGCAATCGCGTGACTGCCCGAGCCCAGACGGAACAGGCTGACGTACACCAGCGCCAGACCGACACCGGCAATCAGGCCGGCGATGATCGCGTAACGCGTGATCAGCTTAGGCGACTCGACGCCACGGGATCGAATGGCGTTGACGATGACGATGCCGAACACCAGCGCGCCGAGGGTATCCATGGTCAGGTAGCCATTGATAAAGCCCTGAGAAAACGGCGCTGCCACATAGGCAGGCTGGGCCGTGCCGACATCACCGGCTGGCAAGGCGAACGCCGCGATGCCCAGAACCGCCAGCGCAATGATCTTCAACGGCGCAAGGAAACGGCCAACGGTGTCCAGCAGACGCCCCGGATACAGCGAGATCCAGAACACCAGCAGGAAATAGACGAGGCTGTAGAGAAACAGGGCCAGCGGGCTTTCGCCAGTGAGCGGCGCCAGGCCGACTTCGAAGGAAACAGTGGCGGTACGCGGGGTCGCGAACAGCGGGCCCACCGAGAGATAACAGACCGCTGCAAGCACCGTACCGGCGACCTTGCCGATGGGGCTGCTCAGGGCGTCCATCGCGCCACCGACCTTGGCCAGCGCAACGACGGTCACCACAGGAAGACCCACCGCAGTTACCAGAAAGCCCAGCGCAGCCATCCACACATGGGGGCCGGCCTGAAGGCCTACGATAGGAGGGAAGATGATATTGCCAGCACCCACGAACAACGCGAACGTCATAAAGCCAAGTGCCAGGATGTCCTGGCCTTTCAACACTTTCATCAAAGAAACCACACTGCTGAATCGGAATTAAGAAGAGGATTTCCCAATGGGTCGAGGGAAATGCTGCCCGTCCTTATAAGACAGGCCCGTAGGGCGCGGAGGCTTCTTTTGGAAGCCGACCACGCAAAATGGCGGCTAGCCTACCCTATTTGCCGCACTAAAGCAGGGCGGCACGACCGATGAACGCACTTTCAGGTCGCATTTCGGAAAAGTCCTACAGAATCGTCTTCGAGTGTCCTAAGGCCACGAGTCACAGGATCCCCAGAAAACACAAAGGCCACCCGAAGGTGGCCTTTGTCGATCAAGCAGTGATCAGAGGGCGATTAGGCCTTCTTCACTTCCCAACCAGTCAGCTCAGCCAGGGCTTTGCCGATGTCTGCCAGCGAACGCACGGTTTTAACGCCTGCGTCTTGCAGCGCAGCGAATTTCTCGTCTGCAGTGCCTTTGCCGCCGGAGATGATTGCACCTGCGTGGCCCATGCGCTTGCCCGGAGGAGCAGTCACACCCGCGATGTAGGAAACAACCGGCTTGGTGACGTTTGCCTTGATGTAGGCAGCCGCTTCTTCTTCAGCCGAACCGCCGATCTCACCGATCATGACGATCGCTTCGGTCTTCGGGTCTTCCTGGAACAGCTTCAGGATGTCGATGAAGTTCGAACCCGGGATCGGGTCACCACCGATACCGACGCAAGTCGACTGACCGAAACCGGCGTCAGT
>CAURWS010000172.1:0-7129 GCA_963528485.1 uncultured Pseudomonas sp.
TTTTTCCCTTTTGGTGTTTGGTTGCTCGCGATAGGGGGTTCCCTGTCAGAAGATCGGTGACAGGGCAATAGCTATCGCGAGCAAGCTCACTCCCACAGTGGATCGCCTTGTTTGCGGGCAAACCCTCTATGCAAAAAGGAGCGTCACCGATGAAACACCTTTTCATGGCCCTGACCGCCACCCTGCTGGCCGCTTGCGCCGGTCACGCGCCGGATAACGTGCCGGGCACTGTCGACGGTGAAGTCTTCTACCTGCAACGCATGGCCCTGCCGCCCACCGCGACCCTGAAAGTCAGTCTGCAGGACGTATCGCTGGCCGACGCACCTGCGCAGACACTGGCCAGCCAGAGCGGCCCGATCAAAGGCCAGGTTCCGCTGCCGTTTCATCTGACTTACGATCAGAAACAGGTCAAACCGGGCCACACCTACGCGGTCAGCGCGCGCATCGAAGTCGATGGCAAGCTGCTGTTGATCAGCACCGAACGCTATACCGTGGACCTGACGCTGGAAGAAAAACCACCGGTCAAGATCCGCGTGAACCCGGCGAACTAGATCGCTTTCGCCCGAATCTCCATCGCTGAAAAAGGACGTTACCCCATGCTGCTTCGCTCCCTCTCGTTCACGGGCCTGTTCGCCGGTCTGCTGCTGTCGGCCAACGCGTTCGCGCTGTCGCTGGGTGACCTCTCGCAATCCGATGCCACGGGCGGTCTCAAGGATGCCCTGACCCAGGGCGCGCAGATCGCCGTCAAGCAATTGGGCGTGCCGGGTGGCTTCAGCAACAACAAGGACGTGCGCATCGAGCTGCCGGGCAAACTCGGCAAAGTGGCGAGCAAGATGAAGCTGCTGGGCATGGGCAATCAGGTTGATCAGCTGGAAACCAGCATGAACCAGGCCGCCGAAGCCGCCGTGCCACAGGCCCAGGCGATTCTGGTGGATGCCGTGAAGAAGATGAGCGTCGCGGATGCCAAGGGCGTGCTGGCAGGCGGCAAGGATTCGGCCACTCAGTACCTGAACAAATCCAGCCGCGAACAGATCCGCGCCAAGTTCCTGCCGATCGTCAAACAGGCCACGGACAAAGTCGGCCTGGCGCAGCAATACAACAGCTTCGCGGGCAAGGCAGCGAGCCTGGGTGTGGTCGATGCCAAAGACTCCAACATCGAAGGTTACGTGACCGAGAAAGCCCTGGACGGTCTGTTCGAAATGATCGCCAAGCAGGAAGAAGGCATTCGCGCCAACCCGGCCGGTGCCGCCACCAGCCTGGCGAAAAAGGTCTTCGGCGCGCTGTAACCGGCTCGTTCAAGCTGACATGAAAAAGCCCCGACACTGCGACGTGCCGGGGCTTTTTGCTTATTGCTCAATGCGTACGATCAGAGGTGCAGCCAGGCCATCACGCCCAGCAAGACGCTGACGCCACCCGCGCCATACGAGACCTTTTGCAACCACTCCTTGCGCGTCAGCAAGGTGATCGCGGCCAGGGAAATGGCCATCTGAATCGCCATCATCGCCTGCGCCCAGCGGTGATGAGAATGCAACACCCGCTCGGACTTCTCGTCCCACTCCTCGGCTTGCGCCTCCAGGGCTTCAGCCTTGGCCTTGGCGGCCTCTTTATCGGCCTTGTAACGCTGGACCTCGGCAATGTAGTGCGCGCTGTCCAGGCCAGGCATGTGGCTCGCCAGATCCGCGAGGTTTTCGCGGCTGGACTTGGCCTGGTAGTAATTCCACTGATTCGACGCTTCGGTCTTCTTGATCGCCGCGTTGTTCTTGTCCATCGCCGCTTCACTTTCGGTGGAACCGGCCTGATAACTGAGCAAGGCGCCGACCGTGGCCATGATCGCGGTCATCACCGCGATCTTCCCGGCAAAGCGATCACCCGTGGTGTGCGCGTGCTCGACATGATGCTCGTGGGGGCTGGGGACTTCGAAAGATTCGGACATGGGCTTCTATCGCCTGAAACGACGTCACACGGATGGTGCTTGAGCAGCCGGAGGCTGGCGGGGCGAATATAGGAGAAATTCGGCGGGGCGAGAAGCGGGTTGGTGGTTTTGTTCAGGGAGTAGAAAGCGATTGCCAAAGTCTCGCTCCTACACCCTCTGGGCAGAAATACTCAAGCACTCTCGCCCTTCTTCACCCTGAACCACGCCGCATACAGCGCAGGCAAGAACAGCAGCGTCAACGCGGTCGCGACGATCAGGCCGCCCATGATCGCCACGGCCATTGGCCCGAAGAACACGCTGCGCGACAGCGGAATCATCGCCAGTACGGCGGCCAGCGCAGTCAGTACGATAGGGCGGAAGCGCCGTACCGTGGCTTCGATGATCGCTTGCCAGCGGTCGAGACCTGCGGCGATGTCCTGTTCGATCTGGTCCACCAGGATCACCGAGTTGCGCATGATCATGCCCGACAGCGCGATGGTCCCAAGCATGGCGACGAAGCCGAACGGCTGGCGGAAGATCAGCAGGAACAGGGTCACACCGATCAGGCCCAGGGGCGCAGTGAGAAACACCATGAAGGTGCGTGAGAAACTGCGCAGCTGGATCATCAGCAAGGTCAGCACGACGACGATAAACAGTGGAACGCCGGCGTTCACCGAATTCTGCCCGCGAGTCGAATCCTCGACCGTGCCGCCCACGTCCAGCAGATAGCCGTCGGGCAATTGCGCGCGCACGCCGTCCAGCGTCGGCAGGATCTGATTGACCAGCGTCGCCGGTTGCTCCTTGCCGTAGATGTCGGCACGCACGGTCACGTTGGGCAGTCGGTTGCGGTGCCAGATGATGCCTTCCTCAAAGCCATATTCCAGCGTCGCTACCTGAGACAGCGCCACGCTGGTGCCATTGGCCGTCGGGATCGACAGGCTCGCCAGACCGCCCAGTTCGTGGCGCTCCTGCTCGGTGCCGCGCAGCAGGATCTCGATCAGTTCATCGTCCTCGCGGTACTGGCTGACGCTTGAACCGGTCAGTTGGCTTTGCAAGAAGCCCGACAGATCGGCCGTGGTCACCCCCAGAGCTCGCGCACGGTCCTGATCGACGTTGAGGTAAACGACCTTGCTCGGCTCCTCCCAGTCCAGGTGCACGTTGACCACGTGGGGGTTCTCGCGAACCTTGGCCGCAACCTTGCGCGCCAGCGCCCGGACTTCAGCGATGTGCTCGCCGGTCACGCGGAACTGCACCGGATAGCCCACGGGCGGGCCGTTTTCCAGGCGCGTAACACGCGGGCGCAGCATCGGGAATTGCTCGTCCAGCGTCTGGATCAGCCAGGTGCGCAGGGACTCGCGATCCTCGATGGTTTTCGCCAGCACCACGAATTGCGCAAAGCTGGCCGCAGGCAATTGCTGGTCCAGCGGCAAGTAGAAACGCGGCGAACCGGTGCCGACGTAAGCGACGTAATTCTCAACCCCGGCGTGGTCTTTGATCATGTCTTCCAGGCGCTTGACCTGCTCGGCGGTGTTGCTCAACGAAGCGCCTTCGGCCAGCTTGAGATCGACCATCAGCTCCAGCCGCCCCGACGCCGGGAAGAACTGCTGCGGCACGAAGCGGAAGCTGAAAATCGACAGCACGAACAGGGCAATGGTCAGCACGATCACGGTCTTGCGCCGCCGCACACACCAGCCCACCAGCCCGCGCACTCGCTTATAGAACGGCGTGCCATAGGGGTCGGGCGCATCGGGGCCCGAGCCGTGTTTGGCGGCGTGGATTTTCGCCAGATCCGGCAACAGACGCTCGCCCAGATACGGCACGAACACCACCGCAGCAACCCAGGAGGCGAGCAGCGCAATAGTCACCACCTGGAAAATCGAGCGGGTGTACTCGCCGGTGCTCGACTGCGCCGTGGCAATCGGCAAAAAGCCTGCGGCGGTGATCAGGGTGCCGGTCAGCATCGGGAAAGCCGTGCTGGTCCAGGCGAAACTCGCCGCCTTGATCCGGTCGTAGCCCTGCTCCATTTTGATCGCCATCATTTCCACGGCGATGATCGCGTCGTCCACCAGCAGCCCCAGCGCCAGCACCAGCGCGCCGAGGGAAATCTTGTGCAGGCCGATGCCGAGGTAATACATGGTGGCGAAGGTCATCGCCAGCACCACCGGAATCGCCAGCGCCACCACCATGCCAGTGCGCACGCCGAGGGAGAAAAAGCTCACCAGCAGCACGATGCCCAGCGCTTCGGCGAGCACCTGAACGAACTCGCCGACGCTGGTTTTCACGGCGGCAGGCTGGTCCGACACCTTGCGCAGCTGCATGCCTGCCGGCAGGTTGTTTTGCAGTCGGGCGAACTCGCCTTCCAGCGCGCGGCCCAGCACGAGGATGTCGCCGCCGTCCTGCATGGCCACGGCCAGGCCGATCGCGTCTTGCCCCATGAAGCGCATGCGCGGCGCGGGCGGGTCGTTGAAGCCACGACGCACGTCAGCCAGATCGCTGATGCGCAAGGTGCGATCACCCACGCGAATCGGGAAATCGCGAATCTCGTCGACGGTCTGGAAACGCCCGGTCACACGCAGTTGCACGCGCTCGCTCGGCGTCTCGAAAAAGCTTGTGGCCACCACCGCGTTCTGCGCTTGCAGCGCTTGCTGCACGGCAGACAGCGGCAAGCCAAGGGTGGCGAGTTTGACGTTGGACAGCTCGATCCAGATCTTCTCGTCCTGAAGGCCGATCAGCTCGACCTTGCCGACGTCCTTGACCCGTTGCAGCTGGATCTGGATGCGGTCGGCGTAGTCCTTGAGCACCGCGTAGTCGAAGCCATCGCCGGTCAGCGCGTAGATGTTGCCGAAGGTGGTGCCGAATTCGTCGTTGAAAAACGGGCCTTGTACGCCAGGGGGCAAGGTCTGGCGGATATCGCCGATCTTCTTGCGGATCTGATACCAGAGCTCGGGCAGCTTGGCCGAGACCAGGGAATCCCGTGCCATGAAGGTCACTTGAGACTCACCAGGCCGCGAGAACGAGACGATGCGCTCGTAATCGCCGGTTTCCATCAGCTTTTTTTCGATGCGGTCGGTGACCTGACGCGCGACCTCATCGGCGCTGGCGCCAGGCCACAGGGTGCGAATGACCATGGCCTTGAAGGTGAACGGCGGGTCTTCGCTTTGACCCAACTTGGTGTAGGACAGCGCGCCGACGACAGCCAGAAGAATCATCAGGTACAGGACCATCTGCCGATTACGCAGAGCCCATTCGGAAAGATTGAAACGCATCCGTGCTTACTCCCCGCCCGTCAATTGAGGTGCCAGTTTCACCGCACGGTTGCTGCGATCCACCGGGCGAACCTGCTCGCCTTCGTGCAGCACATGAACGCCCGCCGCCACGATCCAGTCACTGGCGGTCAGCCCACTGAGCACCGGCACCGACTCCTGGCCGTAGGGGCCGACCTGAACCGGGGTGCGTTTGAGGGTGCTGTCGCTCTGCAGACGCCAGACGTAGGTCTGGCCGTTTTCGGCGGTCAATGCCGACAGGGGCACTGACAGCGGCACGCTGTGCTCGGCCTGAATGAACACGCGGGCGCTTTGCCCCAGTTCAGCCGGGACCTTGCCCCCGGCGAAAGCGATGCGCGCAGCGAAGGTGCGCGACTTGGGATCAGCGGCTGGCGACAACTCACGAATGCGACCGGGGAAGCGCTGTTCGCGCTGGGTCCACAGCTCGACCGAGACCGGGTCACCTATCTTGAAGCGCCCATAATTCTGCTCCGGCAGGCTGATGGAAACCTCTCGTTCGCCGTCAGCGGCGAGGGTGAATACGGTCTGCCCGGCGGCCACCACTTGACCGACCTCCACCAGTCTTTTGGCGACCACGCCATCCTGCGACGCACGAAGCACCGCGTAGCCGGTCTGATTGTCGGCGACGGTGAGTTCGGCCTTGAGCTGCTTGAGACGCGCATCGCCGGCGCGGTAAAGGTTCTCGGCATTGTCGAACTGTGACTTGCTGACCATTTGCCGGTCCATCAACGTCTTGTAACGGTCACGTTCGGAGCGGACCATCTGCAGGTTGGCCTCGGCAGCAGCGACTTGCGCGCGGGAGGCGTCCAGTTGCAGGCGTACGTCCTGGGCATCGAGCTCGGCCAGTGGCTGATTGACCTTGACCCGTTCACCCTCCTCGACCAGCCGCTTGCTGACCTTGCCGGGGATACGAAACGCCAGATCGGGCTCGAAGCGAGCACGAACTTCACCGGGGTAACTGTCCATGGATTGGGACGAGGGCATCGGTTGCACTACCATGGCCGGACGTACTGTGGCGGGAACTGAGACGTCCTGACCACAGCCGATCAGCAGCGACGCCAGACTGATGGGCACAGCAAGGAACAAGGCATCGCGAAACATGATGTGGCACCTTGGCAAGAGGGAGCTTCGAATAATTGTACTGGCGAGTATATTAAGAATTACCGAACTGAACAGTCCACTAATAAAACGAATATGCCTGAAGAACGAATGACCGATGCAAACGCCCCCACAGGCCCTGGCCGCCCGAAAGACCTGGCCAAACGCCAGGCGATTCTGGACGCCGCCAAAGACCTGTTCGTGCGCAATGGATACGCGAGTACCAGCATGGATGCGGTCGCCGCTGAGGCCGGGGTGTCCAAGCTCACGGTCTACAGCCATTTCAATGACAAGGAGACGCTGTTTTCTGCCGCCGTCGTGGCCCGTTGCGAGGAGCAATTGCCCGAGCTTTTCGTCGACGTGGCGCCGAATGCGCCAGTGGAAAAAGTATTGCTGGGTATTGCGAGGGGATTTCAGTCGCTGATCAACAGCCCCGAATCCCTCGAACTGCACCGGCTGATGATCGCTCTGGGCACTCAGGACACCCAGCTGTCCCAAGTGTTTTTCGAGGCCGGGCCGCAACGCATCCTGCAGGAGATGGAGCGGTTTCTAACGCGAGTGAACGGCAGCGAAGGGTTACATTTCGATTCACCTGCCAGCGCGGCGGGACACTTCCTGAGTTTGATCAAGGGCGTGTGCAATTTCAGATTGCTGATCGGCAACGGTGGCTTGCCCGATGAACAGTCCGGTGAGCAGCATGTGCGAGAGGTGGTGGCGTTGTTTTTGAAGGCTTATAGAGAGGCTTAACGCGGACAAATGCAGGAGCGGGGGGGGGGCCCCGCCGCGGGGGGCAGGACAAACAAAGGCACCCACCCCCACCCCCCCGCCCCGCCCC
>CAURWS010000173.1:0-7124 GCA_963528485.1 uncultured Pseudomonas sp.
GTCGATGGCAGAGGCGAAGGGGTGGATCAGCTCCGGCCATTGCGGGCTGAACAGCCACAGCCCGCTGCCGCACTGTTTGCAGAAATGCCGCTCGGCGCTGCTGGTGTGCACGTGCTTGTGTTCTTCATCGCGCATTTTGGCGTGGTAGATGGCGATGCTGTTCTTGCCTTTGACCTTGAGGCTTTTTGCGTCGCCGCCCAGGTTGATCGAGTAACCGCCCCCGCCTTGAGTCTTGCGGCAAATCGAGCAGTAGCAGCGTTGGTAAGGGTAGGGGTGGGCGCAGGTCAGGCTGAACTCCACCGCGCCGCAATGACAGGAACCTTCCAGATGCATGATTCACCTCCGTAATTGACGATCAGCGTCTCTGAGGTCTAGACCGCTCAGGCCTGCGAGGTTCGAAGTTTTGTCGAACAGGCGTTCGGATTCTTCATCAAGCAAACCCTCAAGAAGCGCTGTCTGGCGTCGATAAGCGGTAGTCGTACGATGACTTTACGACCACTGCCAACCTAAAATAACGAGCCAACGGTCATGAACCTACGCAACCTGACCATCGCCCGCCGCGCGGGCCTTGGGTTTACCCTGATCTCCCTGCTAGTTGCACTGCTCGGCTGGTTCGCCTTGAGCCAGATGTCCACCATTCGCCAGAGTGAAGTGGCGGTCGAAAGCAACTGGATGCCGAGCATGCGTCTGGTCAACGATATTCGCGAGGCCATGCTGCGCATTCGGACGATCTCCCTGCGCATGGCGCTGGACCCGGACGCCAAGAATGTCAGCGTCTACAAGGGCCAGATGGACGCCCGCGCCAAGGTGCTCGCCGACAAGCTCTCGGGCCTGGACAAGTTCATCGACACCCCTGAAGAAAACGTGCTCTACGACAAATTCCGCACCACCCTGGCTGACTATCAGCGCGGGCTATCGCAGTCGTTCGTGCTCGCCGAAAGCGGTGACCTGAAAGCCCTGAACACGCTGCTCCTGGTCGACATGAAAACCGCCGTCGACAATTCCGGCGCACAACTGGGCGATCTTGCGGATTTCTACTCCCATCAGGTCGAGCTCGAAGGCGTGTCCGCCGAAACCCAATACGACCATTCGCGCACCATCGTGCTGGTGTTCGTGCTGATCGCCGCGATGGCCACCGTTATCCTCGCGCTGTGGCTGACCCGCAGCATCATCCTGCCGCTGGAAGAAGCCGTTACCGCCGCCGAATTCGTGGCCAAGGGCGACCTGACCCACGACATTCGCGTCGAGGGCAAGGATGAAGTCACCCGTCTGCTCAGCGCCTTGCAGCAGATGCAGAACAACCTGCGCAGCACCTTGAGCCTGATCGGCAGCTCGGCCAGCCAGCTGGCGTCGGCGGCCACCGAGCTGAACTCGGTCACTGAAGACAGCCATCGCGGCCTGCATCAGCAGAACACCGAAATCGAACAGGCCGCCACGGCCGTCAACGAGATGACCTCGGCGGTGGAAGAAGTGGCGCGCAATGCGGTGTCCACCTCCCAGGCGTCCAGCGAATCCAACGAGGCCGCGCAGGATGGCCAGACCCGCGTCATCGAAACCGTGACGTCGATCCAGACCCTGTCGAGCAACGTGCAGCACACCTCGGTGCTGGTGCAGAAACTTGCCGATCAGTCCCAGGACATCGGCAAGGTGCTGGACGTGATTCGCTCCATCGCCGAGCAGACCAACCTGCTGGCCCTGAACGCAGCGATTGAAGCGGCCCGCGCCGGGGAGTCCGGTCGTGGTTTTGCCGTGGTCGCCGATGAGGTGCGCGCGCTGGCCCATCGCACTCAGCAGTCGACCCTGGAAATCGACAAAATGGTGTCGACCATGCGCAGCGGTTCCAGCGAGGCCCTGGAGTCGATGCTGGTCAGCCGCTCCCGCGCCACCGAAACTCTGGAACTGGCCCAGGGCGCGGGCCAATCCCTGACGCGCATCACCTCGTCGATCAACCAGATTTCCGAGCGCAACCTGGTCATCGCCAGCGCCGCCGAAGAGCAGGCGCAGGTGGCTCGGGAAGTGGACCGCAACATCGTCAACATTCGCGACCTGTCGTTGCAGTCTTCGTCGGGGGCCAACCAGATCAGCGCGTCTAGCAATGAGCTGTCGCGTCTGGCGGGGGAGTTGAATTTGGTGGTGACGCGCTTTCGCGTGTGATCCCTGAGCCCCGCTTTCTGTAGCAGCGCGGCGATGGTCGTTTGCTTAAAGGTTTCACCTCATTCACTTGCCTGCACCCGGCCTTGGCTTGCATGATTCTCCCCGACTAATAATTCCTGGCGGGCCGAACCTGCCGAGCAGAAAGGTGACAAGGCAATGGATGATGTGAATCGCGATTTCAGCAGCTGGTTGCGCGCCCCCGGGCACAAGGCCTGGCTGGCGCAGGAGGGTAACCGGCTGCTGGGGTTTGCCAGGGCGGCGAAGCTGCCTCAGGGTTTCGGCAACCTGGATGACCATGGGCGCCTGCCCGCCCACGCGGTCGCCGAGACCATGAACACCGCGCGCATGACCCACAGTTTCGCCATGGCCCACATCAACGGCATCCCCGGTTTTGCCGAGCTGGTCGACCACGGCGTTGCGGCACTGGCCGGGCCCTTGCGCGATGCCGAGCACGGCGGTTGGTTCGCCAAGCCCCTGGATCAGACCGACGGCTCACCTGCAAATACCGGCAAGGCCGCTTACCTGCACGCTTTCGTGGCCCTGGCCGCATCCTCCGCCGTGGTCGCCCAGCGCCCCGGCGCCAAAGCCTTGCTCGAACAAGCGATTCAGGTCATCACCCAGCATTTCTGGAGCGAAGAAGAGGGCGCCATGCGCGAATCCTTCGCCCGTGACTGGAGTGATGAAGAACGCTATCGCGGCGCCAACAGCAACATGCACAGCACCGAAGCCTTACTCGCGCTGGCCGATGTTACCGGTGATGCGCGCTGGCTGGACCGGGCGCTGCGCATCGTCGAGCGGGTCATTCATCAGCACGCGGCGGCGAACAATCATCAGGTGATCGAGCACTTCACCCTGCACTGGCAGCCGGTGCCCGAGTACAACGCCGACAAGCCGGACGACGGTTTCCGCCCCTTCGGCACCACCCCCGGCCACGCCTTCGAGTGGGCGCGGCTGGTGCTGCATCTGGAGGCCGCGCGCCAGGCTGCCAGGCTGGAAACGCCGTCCTGGCTGGTGGAGGACGCCCGCAAGCTGTTCGAAAACGCCTGCCGCTACGGCTGGGACGTCGATGGCGCGCCGGGCATCGTTTACACCCTGGACTGGGAAAACCGCCCCGTCGTGCGCCATCGTTTGCACTGGACCCACGCCGAAGCGGCCGCAGCCTCGGCGGCACTCTTGCAACGCACCGGCGAGCAGCAATACGAGACCTGGTATCGCACGTTCTGGGAGTTCAACGAGACACTGTTCATCGACCGCGAACACGGCAGCTGGCGCCACGAGCTGAACCCGCAGAACCAGCCGAGTGCCGACATATGGCCGGGCAAACCGGACCTTTATCACGCCTATCAGGCGACGCTGTTGCCGGTCCTGCCTTTGGCGCAGAGCCTGGCCACGGCGCTGGAGCGTTTGCAGTGATCCGCATCGGCGACTTCATCGAATCGATGGACACGTCCGCGCTGTCGCGCTGGGCATCGCTGACGCCGTGGGAACTGGTGACCCGCGCTCCCGAAATCGTGCGCGAGGTGCTGGTCACCCTGGATGACGACTACGAGATTCGCGGCGACATCGCCGTGCACAACACTGTGGTGGTCGAGCAGGGCGCCGTACTCAAGGGGCCGCTGATCCTGGGGCCGCACTGCTTCGTTGCCAGTGGCGCTTACTTGCGTGGCGGCTGCTGGGTGGGCGAGCGCTGTATTTTCGGGCACGGCGCAGAGCTGAAAACCTCGTTCGTGTTCGACGGTAGCAAGCTGGCGCACTTCAATTTCGTCGGCGATTCGGTGCTCGGCCTCGGGGTGAATCTGGAGGCGGGGAGCATCGTCTGCAATTACCGCAACGAACGCGACGACAAGGAAGTGCGCGTACGCATCGACGGCCGCCTGCGCGCCACGGGCTGCGACAAGTTTGGCGCGCTGATCGGCGACCGCAGCCGCATCGGCGCCAACGCCGTGCTGGCGCCCGGGGCGTTGTTGGGGAAGGGGGCGATTGTCAGGCGCGGTGAGGTGTTTGATGCGGAGGTCGGAAAGGCCTAGCGGCAAAGTCACGCGCACTCACACCTGCAACTCCACCCACGTCGGCGCATGGTCGCTGGCGTGGGGCAGGTCCCTGACCCAGCGATCGACTCCGGCATTGCTCAGCTTCGGCGCGAGCTTTTTGCTCAGCAGCAGGTGATCGATGCGCAGCCCCGAATCGGTCTTCCAGTGATTGCGAAAATAATCCCAGAACGTGTAGATGCGCTCATCCGGAAACTGCTTGCGCAGGGCGTCGGTCCAGCCCTGTTTAAGGAGGCGCTGATAACAGTCGCGGCTTTCGGGTTGCAGCAACGCATCCTTGAGCCATGAGCGGGTGTTGTAGATGTCGTCATCGGTGGGAATAACATTGTAGTCCCCCGCCAGCACCACCGGGTGCTTGCTTTTGAGCAGCGTGTCGGCATGGGCGATCAGGTGTTCGAACCACTCAAGCTTGTAGTCGAACTTCGGCCCCGGTTGCGGATTGCCGTTGGGTAGGTACAGGCAACCGACGATGATCCCCTGAACCGCCGCCTCCAGATAACGGCTGTGGTCGTCCTTTTCGTTACCGGGCAACCCTCGGCGAATCTCCAGCGGCTCGCTGTCACGGGACAGAATCGCCACGCCATTCCACGATGACTGACCCTGCCAGAGCGCGTGATAGCCGGCCTTGCGAATGTCTTCGGCGGGGAAGGCGGCGTCGGCGGCTTTCAGCTCCTGCAGGCAAACAATGTCCGGCGCCTCGGTTTCCAGCCACTGCAAGAGGATCGGCAGCCGGGCGCGGATGCCGTTGATGTTGAAAGTGGCGATTTTCAGCGTGTCCATAACCAACGCCTCACAGGGGTGTGAAGCGTTGGAGGTGGCAGGGTCTCAGAAAATTCAACCGGTCAGCTGGAAGCGATCACGCCAATCGTTGGGTCACGCGAATCACCTGACGGGCGATGTAGGCGCCGGTCACGATCACGCCGAACAGACGCAGGGTCTGCATGGCCAGCACGAAACCGACGTCCGAGTGAGTGTCGATGGCGATGATCGCCATGGCATCCAGGCCGCCGGGGCTGGTGGCCAGGTACACGGAGAGGAAATCCTTGCCCATCATCTCGGCGATGACCCCCGCAGAAATCGCGCACAGCAGAATCAGCAACAGAGCGCCGAAGATCATCGCCGGCAGACGCCGCCAGACGTAACTGATCGTCACCCGGTCAAAGCGCAGGCCGATGTAACTGCCGATGGCGCCGTAGGCAATCGCCAGCAGCCAGGTAGGCATGGTGATCTGCAGCAAGCCGCTCAGTTGCAGCGCGCCGCCGAGCAGCAAGGGCACCAGCAGGGCACCGGCCGGCAGACGCGCGCCCAAGGTGACGCCGACCACGATCACCAGCAGGCTCAGGCCCAGATTGAGCAGGTTGACCCCGTGCTGCAGGGCATCCGCGCTGTGGGCATCAGTGCCGCCGACGTCCGCGCCGATCAAGCGGCTGACCAGCGCGCCCACCATCACCACGCAGACCACCCGCACGTATTGCATCGTCGCCACGACGCGAGAATCCGCGCCGTAATCCTCGGACATCGCCACCATCGCCGATGCCGCACCCGGCGAGGTCCCCCACGCCGCCGTGCTGCCCTGAATCCCGCCCCAGCGCGCCACACCAATGCCGACCCCCGCGCTCAGCGCCACGGTCAGCAGGGTCGCGAACACCATTACATGCCAGGAATGCATCGCCGTGAGCAGCACGCCCATGGTCATCGAGTGGGCCACCAGCACCCCAACCGCGCCCTGACCGAGGCGGAAAACATGCTTGTTCAGGCGAATGGAGGCGCCCGCTACACCAAAGCCGATCGCGACCAGCATCGGCCCGAGGAACAGCGCGGCAGGCACGTGAAAGTATTTGAAGAGCTGACCGGCGCTACCGGCCAGGACAATGAGCAACGACCATTGCATCAACGGGTGCAGGGTTTCGAGGGAAAACGAGGCGGGGCGCGACAACGAGGATCTCCAGAGCATGGGCTTTATCCTGATGGAATTTCGTCCAGTGCTGGAATTATCGACAGCGCAATCGATCAAGTCTATTTTCTAATAATCATGAATTGATAACTTTGGTTGATACATGGACCTGCGTGACCTGACCTATTTCGAAACCATCGCCGAACTCGGCCACCTGGGACGCGCCGCAGAAAAGCTCAACCGCAGCCAGCCCGCGCTGACCAAGAGCATTCAGCGTCTGGAAGAGTCCTTCGGCACCAAGCTGTTTCAGCGCGACGGTCGGCGCATCAAACTCACGCCGGTGGGCGAACTGCTGCAGGCGCGGGGCAAGGTCTTGCAGCAAAGCATCGCCCAGACTCAGCGCGAAGTGCGGGATTTTGCCAGCGGTGCGGTGGGCGAGATTCGTTTGGGATGCGCCTCGACCATGGCCGAATACCTGTTGCCCGAGCTGACCAACGCGCTGCTCAAGCGCGCCCCGGACATCACCTTGAAACTGGTGATCGGCCAGGACGACATGCTCCGCGAGCAACTGCGCTCGGGGCATCTGGACATGATCATCTGCGCCCAGCGCGGCATCGAAGATGAATTTACGGCTTATCCGATCCTCACCGACGAAGCCGTGGTCATCGCCAGCCGCAACCACCCGATCTTCGAGGCGCCGTTTCAGATGAGCGACCTGTGCAACTACCGCTGGGTGCTGCCACCGCTGGGCGTGTCGTCGCGCATTTGGGTCGACGAAGCCTTCACCCGTCACAATCTGCCGCTGCCGGTGGTGCAGATCGAGGCCAACTCCATTTCCCTGCTGCCGCGCCTCATCGCTCAGACCAGCCTGCTCAGCTTCATTGCTCGCGAAACCTTGGAATATGGCAAGAACATGCAATATCTACGGGAAGTGCCGCTGGAAAATACCACCATGACGCGCACCATCTGCGTCATCCTCCGGCGCGAGGGCTACCTGTCACCTGCCGCCCACGCCATGGTGCAGATGC
>CAURWS010000174.1:0-7119 GCA_963528485.1 uncultured Pseudomonas sp.
GAACGCCACGCAGGATTGTGGGCGGAAATGGTCGAGGACTTTCACCACCGCTTCCAGACGCTGCTCTGGCGAGATTTCGTAGAAAATCTGCTCGATCTGGCTGTCGGCGTGCAGCGCTTCGACCTTCACGGTCTGCGGGTCGCGCATGAACTTGGAGGCCAGCTGCTTGATGCCGACCGGGTACGTGGCCGAGAACAGCAGGGTCTGACGACGCTCTGGGGTCTGCTCGATGATGTCGGCGATGGCGTCGTAGAAACCCATGTCGAGCATGCGGTCGGCTTCGTCGAGGACCAGCGTGTTCAGGCCATCGAGCACCAGCGAGCCTTTGCGCAGGTGCTGCTGAATGCGACCCGGCGTGCCGACGATGATGTGCGCGCCGTGTTCCAGCGAGGCGATCTGCGGGCCGAAGGACACGCCGCCGCACAGGGTCAGGACCTTGATGTTGTCTTCGGAACGCGCCAGACGGCGGATTTCCTTGGCCACCTGATCCGCCAGCTCGCGGGTCGGGCACAGGACCAGTGCTTGGCAGCCGAAGTAACGCGGGTTGATCGGGTTCAGCAGGCCGACGCCGAATGCGGCGGTCTTGCCCGAGCCGGTCTTGGCCTGGGCGATCAGGTCCATGCCCTTGAGCATCACCGGCAGGCTCTGCGCCTGAATCGGCGTCATCTCGGCATAACCAAGGGACTCCAGGTTAGCCAGCATGGCGGCGGAAAGGGGCAGCGAGTTGAAAGCGGTGTTGGTCACGGGACGGGCCTGCAAAACAAAATGTCGCGCAGTGTATCAGGTCGCAGCCCCTGCCTTGGGGCTGCGGGCGATAAATGGTGGCGCTTTATGATCCTGACGCAGCCCCCCAACATCACCGACCTGTAGGAGCGCGCTTGCCCGCGATTGCAGTGTGTCAGACAACCCATCCGGCGCAGACAGAACGCATCGCGGGCAAGCACGCTCCTACAGTGATTGTCGTCACGCCTCGATCTCAGGCTCCGTCTGCGGTTTGCGCGGCGGATTCTCCGGTGGCATGCGTGGCGACAGTTGCAGGAAGATTGACGCCGCCAGCATCGCCAGCACCCCCACGCACAGGAATGTCAACTGAAACGCGCCCAACACGCTGCTGACTTCACCGGTCGACACGTCATCGGTAAAGCCCCCCAGCAACGCTGCCGCGCAGGCAACCCCCAGGCTCAGGGACAACTGCGCCACCACCGACAGCAGGCTGTTGCCGCTGGCGGCGCTGGCATCGTCCAGATCAATCAGCGTCACGGCGTTCATCGCCGAGAACTGCAGCGAGTTCACCCCGCCCAGGAACGCCAGGTGAATCAGCAGCATCCAGTACGGCGTGTCAGCGTCCACCAGCGCCATGCTCGCCAACAGCGCGCCGAGCAGCAGCGTGTTGCCGGTCAGCACGATGCGATAACCCAGACGCTCAATGGCGCGAGTGGCCAGGGGTTTGGCGAACATCGCGGCCAGTGCCAGCGGAATCATGCTCATGCCTGCATGGGACGGCGAATAGCCCAGCGCCACTTGCAGCATCAACGGCACCAGAAACGGCAGCGCGCCGCTGCCCAGACGGGCAAACAGGTTGCCCATGATCCCCACCGCGAAACTGCGGGTGCGAAACAGCGATGCTGAAAACAGCGGCGACTCTACATGGCCTGCCCGCAGCCAGTACGCCGCCAGACACGCCATGCCGCCGAACAGCAGCATCACCACGCGCAGGTGCGGCAGGTGCAGCTCGCCCAGGCCTTCGAGGGCGATGGTGATCAGTACCATCGAGGCGCCAAACAGGGCAAAACCCACCAAGTCGAAGCGTGTACGCCCGCCGCCTATGAGATCAGGGATGAATTTGCGCACGGCAAAGCAGCCGAGAATGCCCACCGGAATGTTGATCAGGAAAATCCAGTGCCAGCTCAGGTATTCCACCAGCCAGCCGCCCACCGTCGGGCCCATCAGCGGGCCGAGCAGGGCCGGCATGGTGATGAAACTAAGGATACGCACCAGCTCCGTTCGCGGGTAGGCGCGCAGCACGATCAGCCTGCCCACCGGCATCATCAACGCCCCGCCCAGGCCTTGAACCACGCGGGCTGCGACCAGCATGCCCAAGGAGTTGGCCGCCGCGCACAACAGCGAGCCGAAGCTGAACAGCAGGATCGCGCTGAAGAAGATGCGCTTGATGCCAAAGCGGTCCGAGATCCAGCCGGAGGCCGGGATCAGCAGGGCGATGGTCAGCATGTAGGCGATGATCACCGACTGCATGCGCAGCGGGTCTTCCGAGAGGGACCTGGCCATGGACGGCAGCGCGGTGTTGAGGATGGTGCCGTCCAGGCTTTGCATGAAAAAGGCGATGGCGATGACCCAGGGCATCCAGCGCAGGGTTCTGGCGTCCAGTTGCGGCGTGGTGGTCGGCATGTGGATCGTGGGTCCTTTTCTTGAAGTTGTATGGGCTTGCTGTGTACATGTTTATGGCCGAAGGCCGTAGGCGTTCGGCTTGCTGCGGACCGCGATCGGGCGATCTGGCGCGAAGCGGCAGTAAAGTCAGTCACCTCGGTACGTCTGACACACCGCGTCAGCAGGTTTTACTACCGCTGCGCGCCAGATCGTCAGCGAGCTAGACGCCTACGCCCTCCGGGCAGAATCAAAAGCGAAGCTACAACGTCAGCGTCAACCTGCTGATCAACGCCCCCGGCAGCAGATTCGACGCTGTCTGACGTTGACTGTAGGTGCTCGCCGACAGGATGAGTTCCCTTTCCCTCGTCAATTGTTCCAGCGCGCCGCCCAGCAGGCTGAACACGCTGTCGTCGAAACGCATGGTGCTGACCGGCGCCTTGATCTGCCCGTCCTCGACCCAGAACGTCGCAAAACGGGTCATCCCGGTGATGCGCCCGGCGGTACGGTCGGAGAAGTTCAAGTACCACAAGTTGCTGATGTACAGCCCCGTGCCCAGCTCTTTGAGCACATCGTCCAGCGCCAGCGAGCCGCCGTTCATGCTCAGGGCGCTGGGCGATTCACCCCATCCCGCGCCGTTGGCGGTCAGGCCGTATTCAGCGGCGCTGCGTGAGTCGATCAGGCGGTCTTGCGCGACGCCCTTGACCACAAGCGACAGGTCCGAACGCGGATAGCCTTCGCCCGAGAACGCCGGAGACAGCGAACCGGTCACCTGCTCATCCAGGCTCACCAGCGGATTCAACGTCGCGTGACCATCGTACAAGCGCTGCAACGGGCTGGTCTTGTCGGCCAGCGACTGCGCCGAGAAACCGCCCCAGCAGAGCATGCCGATCACTTCTTCCAGCGCGGCCGGTGCCAGGTACGCGCGGTACTGGCCGGGCGCCAGGGTGTGTGACGGCTGCCCCAGAAACGCCAGCTGCTCGCGAGCCAAGGCAAAGCGCTTGGCGAAGGCTTCGTCGCTCCATTCGTGGCCAGCGTAGTTGGCCTTCACCGCCTGGCCATTCTCGTGAAACAGGCTCCAGTCGAAGTTGAAACTGTTCGCCTGATGCCAGCCCAGCGCGCCGTTGGAACTGGCGAAACCGCGATAGATCGGGCCGGCGGCGTAAATCCCGACCAGATCCAGCCCTTCGCCCAATTGCGCGATTTGCTCGACCACATGGGCGCTGTCCGGCAGCGGCGCGTCCTGCACGTTGCTGCTCTGCCAGGCGTCGTCGTTGAGCAGCAGATAAGGATCGGCGGGCAATAGCGTGAGGGTTTCGCGCAGTTGCTGCAGCGCTTCGCCCAAGCGCTGACGATCAACGGCCTCATCACTCGACAGCGTCAGGTTGAGGTCCGCGTGGCGGCCGTCGTCGATCAGCTTGAAATACACGCTGGCCTGTTGCACATGCCCGGCCTGACGTACTTTGGCGTGGTTGAAGCGAATGAAATCCGAGGCCTCGGCGTTGTAGCTGAGGGTGAAGCGTTCGTTCGGCGTGATCGCGCCTTGCAGCCAGTCGACCAGCGCCGTGAATTGGGCTTGATGGGACATCAGGCGTCACCTCCGAAAACATCGACGTTGGCAAACACGCAGGCGGGCGAGGCATGGCCCACGCGCACCACCTGGTTGGGTTCGCCCTTGCCGCAGTTCGGCGTGCCGAGCACTTTGAAGGTGCTGGCGTCGCCGACCGCGCTGAGGTTGCGCCAGAACTGCGCGGAGATCGCCCGGTAGTTCGGATTCTTCACAACGCCCTTGAGTTCGCCGTTCTCGATCAACTGGCCCCATTCGCAGCCGAACTGGAATTTGTTGCGCGCATCGTCAATCGACCACGAGCGGTTGGTGCTCATCAGAATGCCGTGCTCGATGCCGCCGATCAGCTGCTGCATCGACTGGTCACCGGGCTCGATGTTGAGGTTGGCCATGCGGTCGATCGGTGCGCGGTTCCAGCTGCAGGCGCGGCTGTTGGCGACGCCTTCCATGCCGCTGCGAAACTGCGACAGCGCCCCACCCAACGGACGTTCGAGCACGCCATCCTTGATCAGGAACTGCTTGCTGGCCGGGGTGCCGTCGTCGTCGAAAGCGTAGCTGGCCAGTTGCTCGGGGATTTCCGGGTCGAAGGTCACGTTGAGCAGTTTCGAGCCGTATTGCAGGCTGCCGAAGTCGCTGGCCTTTACAAAACTGGTGCCCGCGTAGTTGCGCTCGTCACCCAGGATGCGGTCCAGCTCCAGCGGGTGGCCGATGGATTCGTGGATCTGCAGGATCATCTGGTCAGGCGTCAGTAGCAGGTCGCGCGGCCCGGTCGGGGTGTTGGGCGCCATGATCAGTTGCAGCGCCTGATCGGCGACGTTGGCGGCCGCGCCGATGATGCCGCAGGAGGTAATGACTTCCGCGCCGCCCTGCTGGCCGAAGTTCTCGCGGCCCAGGCTGCGGGTCTGGCTGTCCTGGCCGTCGTAGGCGGTGACGCTCAGGCCGGGGAAGACGAAGCGCTGGGCCTGACGAATCTCGGCGCCTGCGCTGTTGAGGTAGATCTGCTCGACGTTCTCAAGCCCCAGGCTGACCTGCCAGTTCACCAGACGCTCGTCTTTGGGCACCGACGCAGACTCCTGAGCGAGCAGAGCGTAGCAGTCGCTCAGAGAGGGGAAGGCACGGGTGAGGTTCGGCGACAGGTAGTCGGCGCGGCTGGTGGCCACGGCGTGGTCGCGCAGGTCGAGCAGAGAATGCGCCGCGAGCAAGCGTGCCTGGGCTTCGGCCCGTTCAAGGGCGGCCTGCAGGCCGCGTTGCGAGAGGTCGTTGGTGGCCGAGTAGGCTTCGACGCCGTCGATGCGCACGGTCAGCATGGCGCCTTCGTCGGTGCTCAGTTGCGGCGGTTCGGGGACGTTTTTGCGTACGGACAGGTGTTGGCTGGTCTGTTTGACATAGCGCAGGGAGAAAAACCGGGCGCTGCTCTGCAGGGCGGCGAAGCGCTGCTTGAGTTGAGCGGAGAAGTCGAACATGCAGGAAAGCTCCTTGGCCATTCGGAAGGGCAATGCTGCGAATCATAGCGCGGAAGGGGTCTGCGGCGCGCCACCTGTAGGAGCGCGCTTTCCCGCGATGAGGGTGTGTCAGTCACCCACGTGGCTGGATGTGCCGACACAATCGCGGGCAAGCGCGCTCCTACAGGTGAATCGTCAAGCGGTCGGGCTGATCTCCCGCATCGGCTTGCCACGCACTGGAGCATCACCGGCCACGAAATACTTCGCGGTGCTGCGCGGCAGCGGCGTGCGGCCGCGGATCTTGTCGGCGATTTTTTCGGCGATCATGATCGTTGGTGCGTTGAGGTTGCCGGTGGTGATGATCGGCATGATCGAGGCATCAACCACGCGCAAACCTTCCATGCCATGCACACGACCTTCGCCATCGACCACGGCCATCTCGTCGGTGCCCATCTTGCACGAGCACGACGGGTGGTACGCGGTCTCGGCGTGCTCGCGGACGAACTGGTCCAGTTGCTCGTCGGTCTGCACGTCGATGCCGGGGCTGATTTCGCGGCCACGGTATTTGTCCAGCGCGGGTTGCTGCATGATTTCGCGGGTCAGACGGATGCCATCGCGGAATTCCTGCCAGTCCTGTTCGGTGGCCATGTAGTTGAACAGGATGCTCGGGTAGTCGCGCGGGTTCTTCGATTTCACCTGCACACGACCACGGCTCGGTGAGCGCATCGAGCCCACATGGGCCTGGAAGCCGTGCTCTTTCACGCCCTTGCTGCCGTTGTAATTAATCGCCACCGGCAGGAAGTGGTACTGGATGTTCGGCCACTCGAACTCCTCGCGGCAGCGAATGAAACCACCGGCTTCGAACTGATTGCTCGCACCGATGCCTTTGCCGAGGAACAGCCATTCGGCGCCGATGGCCGGCTGGTTCCACCACAGCAGCGAAGGGTAGAGCGAGACCGGCTCCTTGCAGGCGTATTGCAGGTACATCTCCAGGTGATCCTGAAGGTTTTCACCCACGCCTGGCAGGTCGTGAACCACCGGGATGTCGAGTTTTTTCAGCAGCGCAGCCGGGCCGACGCCGGAACGTTGCAGCAGTTGCGGCGAGGCAATCGCGCCGCTGCTGACGATGACTTCCTTGCGTGCACGGGCTTCGATGCGCGTGTCGCTGTCGCCGACCACATAGGCCACGCCAACCGCGCGCTTGTTGTCGAACAGGATGCGGTCGGTCAGCGCGTGGGTGACGATGGTCAGGGTCGAGCGTTTTTTCGCCTCGTCCAGGTACCCACGGGCGGTGCTGGCGCGACGACCGTTTGGCGTGACGGTGCGGTCCATCGGGCCGAAGCCTTCCTGCTGATAGCCGTTGAGGTCTTCCGTGCGCGGGTAGCCTGCCTGCACGCCGGCCTCGACCATGGCATGGAACAGCGGGTTGTTGCCCGCTTTGGGCGTGGTCACGCTGACCGGGCCTTCGCCCCCGTGGTAGTCGTTGGGGCCGATGTCACGGGTTTCGGCCTTGCGGAAGTACGGCAGGCAGTCAAGGTAGGTCCAGTCTTCAAGGCCCGGCAGTTTCGCCCAGCCGTCGTAGTCCATCGCGTTGCCGCGGATGTAGCACATGCCGTTGATCAGCGACGAACCGCCCAGGCCTTTGCCGCGACCGCATTCCATACGGCGGTTGTTCATGTGCGGCTCGGGCTCGGTTTCGTACGCCCAGTTGTAGCGACGGCCTTGCAG
>CAURWS010000175.1:0-7089 GCA_963528485.1 uncultured Pseudomonas sp.
CCGGATCGCCCCACACCAGAAACCCGCCGGGCTGCTCGTCGCTCACTTCATCGGCGATCAACCGCTCGAACAACGCAGCACGCTGCTCGTGCCAATGCGCGATGCCCTGCGCGTACGCCTGCGGATCATCCTCGCGCCGCGGGTCACGCACCTGCACCAGACGATAATCGTCACCCTCGATATAGCGTTCGCAGATGTCCCGACGCAGACGCAGCAAGTCGTCATTGGCATAGCCCTTGTCGAGGATGAAAAACACCTTGGCCCGGTTCAACGCCTTGATTGCCTGAACGGTGAGGTGCTCGGGATTTCCGGCGCCGATGCCGATGACGAGGATTTTTTTCATGGGGTGTGGTTTTCCAAAGTCCTCATCGGGGCATTACTCATGCAGCTCGCGCAACGCTGCAGTAGCCAGAAATCCCGAGCGAGAACTGTAGCGACGGTCTGTTCTGACCCGAGCATCGATCCGCTCAAGCAGAAACTCAGGCAACGTGGCGTTGAACCGAACAGCCTTGCCAAAGTAGGGCGTTACATCGAACTCGACCACTGCCCACACACCCCCTTCATAGTCAGGGTTGGCAATGTGCGTATCGATGTCATGGGCCGTAGGCAACGGCTCGCCATCGGCCACCAAGCCTTCGAAATGCAGCGCCAGCGCATCTTTGATGTTATCCAGCGCCTCAGCCACGGTGGTGCCGGCGGAAAAACACCCCGCTATATCAGGGACAGTGACGCCATAGGCGGAATCAGGATCCTTGTGCAGAACCACAGGTAATTTCATTTTTGCTTCCTTCCGAACCCAGCTGACGGTGATGAACTCATTTGAGACCGGCTTGCTTCAAAATGTTGTGAATCGTTCCCTTGGGCAAATCATCCTTGGGATGCGGAACGGTAACGCGCCCTTTCTTGTCCGGATGCTTGTATTGACGATGGCTACCTCGGACTTCCACCAGGAACCAGCCACCGTCTTCAATCCTTCGAATCATCTCCCTGCTACGCATCAGCCTACCCCTGAATTGACCGATGTGTATAGTACACACCAATCTAAAACAGGCCCGAGGATCAACGCCAGTTTTGTCAGACCGGATGTAACAAGCATCGAAAATAGTGCACATTAACCCCACGCCTCCCCCGAAACCCCGGCACGCGCATGACCAAAACAACAAGAATCACCGACCCTTCCTACGAACTGATGGACGACCATAACGGCCTGTCGATCATCTATCGCGAGCATGGCTTTCCCTGTCCGCTGGTGCGCTGGCACTTTCACAAGGAATACGAGCTGCACCTGATCGTGGCCAGTTCCGGCAAGGTGTTCGTGGGCGATTACATCGGCAATTTCTATCCGGGCACGCTGTTTCTCACAGGGCCCAATCTGCCGCACAACTGGATCAGTCAGGTCGAGGAAGACGAGGTCGTGCCCAAGCGCGACATGCTGGTGAACTTCACCGAGGAATTACTGGAAAGCGGCAATCAGGTGTTTGCCGAGCTCAAGACCCTGGCGCCGCTGCTCGAACGCGCGCAGTACGGCATCGAATTCCGCTGCAAGCGCACGATCCGCCAGGCGATGAAATTGATGCAGAAAATTGCCGACTCCAACGGCATGACCCGCCTGGGGCATTTTTTCATCCTGTTGGAGCTGCTGGCAGCCAGCGATGATTTCCAGCTGCTGTCAGGCACAACGGCGTCGCAGCTGTCAGACGATCACGCGGTGGAGCGCACCAACAGGGCGGTGGACTACATCTTCACCCATTACGCCCGTGAGCTGACCCTGGAAGAAGTCGCTGACCATCTGGGCATGAAACCCACCTATTTCTCCCGTGTGTTCAAGCAGGCCACGGGGCGGACGTTCGTTGAGTTCGTCAATCGCCTGCGCATCAGCAAGTCCTGCGAACTGCTGGCTGATGGCGAAAAACCGGTGACTGACGTGTGTTTCGAATCCGGTTTCAACAATATTTCCAACTTCAACCGACGCTTTCAGCAACTCAAAGGCATGACCCCCTCGCATTACCGGCGCCTGGCCGTGCAGCGTCTGACCGAACAAAACCTGTACTGATTCGTCCCCTTCCCGTCCTCATCTACTACGCTGAAACTGCGCCGCACCGTGCCGGAACGCAGTTTCGGTGTGTCGCCCGCCGAACGCTCAGTGCAAGAAAGTATCAGTTCAAGTGTGGCGCAGGATTTGTCATCGTCTGTGCGGACCGTTGTAATCAACAGACTTCCTCCAGACTCCGGAAGGAACAAAAACAATAACCAGGCTTCTGTCGTTCACTGGGCGCAGAAGAGGAGAGATACATGAAGACCTCTGCAAAAGTTTTGCTTGCTGGCACCTGTCTGACTCTCGGTTTCACCCTCTGCAACAGCGCATCTGCGGGCGACGTGACCATCGCCACCGTCAACAACAGCGACATGATCCGCATGCAGCGGCTGTCGAAAACCTTCGAAGAACAGCATCCGGACATCAAGCTCAAGTGGGTCGTGCTTGAAGAGAACGTGCTGCGTCAGCGCCTGACCACCGACATCGCCACCAAGGGCGGCCAGTTCGACGTGCTGACCATCGGCATGTACGAAGCCTCACTGTGGGGCGCCAAAGGCTGGTTGAAGGAAATGAGCGATCTGCCAGCGTCCTACGCGCTGGATGACGTTTTCCCATCGGTACGTGACGGCTTGTCTGTCGATGGCAAGCTGTTCGCCCTGCCGTTCTACGCCGAAAGCTCGATCACCTACTACCGTAAAGACCTCTTCCAGGCTGCTGGCCTGACCATGCCGGAACGTCCGACCTGGACGCAGATTTCCGAATTCGCCGACAAACTCACCGACAAGTCCAAAGAACAGTACGGCATCTGCCTGCGCGGCAAGGCCGGCTGGGGTGAGAACATGGCGTTGATCACCACCGTCGCCAACGCCTTCGGCGCGCGCTGGTTCGACGAACAGTGGAAGCCGCAGTTCGACCAGCCTGAGTGGAAAAACGCGCTGACCTTCTACACCAACGTCATGAAAAAAGACGGCCCTCCCGGGGCGTCGAGCAACGGCTTCAACGAAAACCTCGCGCTGTTCAACAGCGGCAAGTGCGCCATCTGGGTCGACGCCAGCGTCGCCGGCTCCTTCGTGACCGACAAATCCCAGAGCAAGGTCGCGGACAACGTGGGCTTTACCTATGCGCCCCACGAGGTCACCGACAAAGGCTCGGCGTGGCTGTACTCCTGGGCCCTGGCGATCCCGACCAGCGCCAAGAACGACAAGGATGCTCGCGCGTTCACCGAATGGGCGACCTCCAAAGAGTACGCAGCCCTCGTCGCCGAGAAAGACGGCGTGTCCAACGTACCGCCAGGCACTCGCGCATCGACCTACACCGACGCGTACAAGAAAGCCGCGCCGTTCGCCAACATCACACTGGAATCGCTCAAGGCGGTAACCCCGAAAGCGCCGACCTTGAAGCCTGTGCCGTACGTGGGCATCCAGCTGGTAACCATCCCTGAGTTCCAGTCGATCGGCACCTCCGTGGGCCAGCAGTTCTCTGCGGCGCTGGTCGGCACCTCCTCGGTCGATCAGGCACTGGCCAACGCACAAAGCGTGTCCGAGCGCGAAATGAAGCGCGCGGGTTACCCGAAAAAGGGTTGATCCCGCTCGTCTTCAGGCAGTGGCCGCCCCATGGCGGCCGTTGCCCCGCTTACGCTACTGCCCCGGTTCGGAGTCATCATGAACACCTCAACCCTTCCCCCTCGCACAGCCACGGCTGGCGATAATGACCAACACAAAGGCAGCGTCACCAAGCCGGGCTGGTTTCTGGTCAGCCCTTCTGTGCTGTTGCTGCTGGTCTGGATGATCGTCCCGCTGGGCATGACCATCTATTTCTCGCTGATTCGTTACAACCTGCTCAATCCGGGCGAGAACGAATTCGTCGGCCTTGAGAACTTCGAGTTCTTCGTCACGGATGCAGGCTTTTTCCCCGGCGCCATGAACACCCTGCTGCTGGTGGGCAGCGTGCTGGCCATCAGCGTGATCCTTGGCGTGCTGATTTCCGCGCTACTGGAGGCCAGTGAGTTTCTCGGTCGTGGCATCGTGCGGGTGCTGCTGATCTCGCCGTTCTTCATCATGCCCACGGTCAGTGCGCTGATCTGGAAGAACCTGATTTTCCACCCGGTCTCGGGGATTCTCGCCTCGGTCTGGAAGCTTTTCGGCGCCCAGCCCATCGACTGGCTGGCCAATTATCCGATGCTGTCGATCATCATCATCGTGTCCTGGCAGTGGCTGCCGTTCGCGATCCTGATTTTGATGACCGCCATGCAGTCGCTGGATCAGGAGCAGAAAGAAGCCGCGCGGCTCGACGGCGCAGGCCCCATCGCGATCTTCTGGCACCTGACCCTGCCCCACCTGGCGCGGCCGATCGCTGTTGTGGTGATGATCGAGACCATCTTCCTGCTGTCGGTGTTCGCGGAAATCTTCACCACCACCAACGGCGGTCCGTGTTTCGCCTACACCAACCTGGCGTACCTGATCTACAACCAGGCGCTGCTGCAATTCGACGTGGGCATGGCATCGGCGGGCGGCTTGATTGCCGTGGTCATTGCCAACATTGCTGCGATCATCCTGATCCGGATGATCGGCAAAAACCTCACCGACAAGTCCTGAGGGGCCGATCATGATGACGCTCAAACAATCCCGTCGCCTGCAAAGCGTGCTGCTCGGCACCCTGTCGTGGGTGATCGCGGCGCTGATTTTCTTCCCGATCTTCTGGATGGTGCTGACCAGCTTCAAGACCGAGATCGACGCCTTCGCCACGCCGCCGCAGTTCATCTTCACGCCAACGCTGGAAAACTACCTGCACATTCAGGAGCGCAGTGATTACTTCCACTTCGCCTGGAACTCGGTGCTTATCTCCTTCAGCGCGACGATTCTGTGCCTGCTGATCGCCGTCCCGGCGGCCTATTCCATGGCGTTCTTCGAGACCAAACGCACCAAGAGCACGCTGCTGTGGATGCTCTCCACCAAGATGCTGCCGCCGGTGGGCGTCCTGATGCCGATCTACCTGCTGGCCAAGACTTTTGGCCTGCTGGATTCGCGCATCGCGCTGATCGTGATCTACACGCTGATCAACCTGCCGATCGTGGTCTGGATGATTTACACCTACTTCAAGGACATCCCTGGCGAAATCCTCGAAGCCTCGCGGCTGGACGGCGCCACCACGGGCCAGGAAATCTTCAAGGTGCTGATCCCGATCTGCAAGGGCGGCCTGGCCTCGACGGCGCTGCTGTCGCTGATCCTGTGCTGGAACGAAGCGTTCTGGTCGCTGAACCTGACCTCGTCCAACGCCGCGCCGCTGACGGCCTTGATCGCCTCGTATTCAAGCCCTGAAGGGCTGTTCTGGGCGAAGTTGTCGGCGGTCTCGACCCTGGCCTGTGCGCCGATCCTGATCTTTGGCTGGATCAGCCAGAAACAGCTGGTCCGTGGTTTGTCGTTTGGTGCGGTGAAATAGCTCACCCGAAACCTTTTCGAAGCATTGAAGAATAAAACTGGAGCCCCACATGGCTAACCTGACAATCAGAAATCTGCAAAAAGGCTTCGACGGCCACCAGATCATCAAAGGCATCGACCTGGACGTCAAAGACCGTGAATTCGTGGTCTTCGTCGGCCCGTCGGGCTGCGGCAAATCCACCCTGCTGCGCCTTATCGCAGGCCTTGAAGACGTCACCAGCGGCAGCATCGAACTCGATGGCCGCGAGATCACCCAAGTGACTCCAGCCAAGCGCGACCTGGCGATGGTGTTCCAGACCTACGCCCTCTACCCGCACATGACCGTGGGCAAGAACCTCTCCTTCGCACTCGATTTGGCAGGCACACCAAAAGCCGAAGTCGAGAAGAAAGTCGCGGAAGCGGCGCGCATTCTGGAGCTTGGCCCGCTGCTGGAACGCAAACCCAAGCAACTCTCGGGCGGTCAGCGTCAGCGCGTGGCCATCGGCCGGGCCATCGTGCGCAACCCGAAAATCTTCCTGTTCGACGAACCGCTGTCCAACCTGGACGCCGCCTTGCGCGTGCAGACTCGTCTGGAGCTGTCGCGCCTGCACAAAGAGCTGGAAGCGACGATGATCTACGTGACCCACGATCAGGTCGAAGCCATGACCCTGGCCGACAAAGTGGTGGTCCTGAATGGCGGTCGCGTCGAGCAGGTTGGCTCGCCACTTGAGCTGTATCACCACCCCGCCAACCTGTTCGTCGCCGGCTTCCTCGGCACGCCAAAAATGGGCTTCCTCAAGGGCAAAGTCAGCCGCGTCGATGCCGGCGGTTGCGAGGTGTCACTGGATGCCGGCAGCACAATCAGCCTGCCCTTTAGCAATGGCCAACAGAGCGTTGGCGACGCCGTGACCCTGGGGATTCGTCCTGAGCACCTGGAGCTGGCCAAGCCTGGCGAATGCCAGCTGCAAGTGGTGGCCGACGTCAGCGAACGCCTGGGCAGCGACACCTATTGCCACGTGCGCACGCAGTCCGGCGAAGCGTTGACCATGCGTATCCGCGGCGATATGGCCAGCCAGTACGGCGAAACCCTGAACCTGCACCTGGACGCTACCCATTGCCACCTGTTCGACGCACAGGGCCAGGTCATTCGTAAAGCCTTGCAGGCCGCTGCCTGAGCAGGCGGCCCTCACAGAATCGGGAATGCAGTCATGAAACTGAACAAACAGAACCTGTCGAATCTGGGTGATGGCATAAACCTGCCCGCCTATGCCCTCGAAGACCGCCGCCAGGGCATCGCCCACATCGGCGTCGGCGGCTTTCACCGCGCGCATCAGGCGTTCTACACCGACGCGCTGATGAACAAAGGCGAAGGCCTGGACTGGGCCATCTGCGGCGTCAGCCTGCGTGAAGAAGACCGCGCCAATTTCGAAGCGCTCAAGGGCCAGGACTTCCTCTACACGTTGTTCGAACTGGGCGACACCCCGGACACCGAAACCCGCATCATCGGCGCCATGAGCCAGATGCTGATGTCCACCGACAACGACCTGGCGCTGATCGACAAACTGGCCAGCCCCGAGATCCGAATCGTTTCGCTGACCATCACCGAAGGCGGCTACTGCATCGATGACAGTACCGGTG
>CAURWS010000176.1:0-7086 GCA_963528485.1 uncultured Pseudomonas sp.
TTTTTTTTGTGCTCAACCACCTTTGGGGACGCGTGGTTGGTGGTAATCGGGGCTGTGCGCAAACACCAGGAGTGCCTGAACTGCCGCCTTCGCCAGCAAGCCGGCTCCCACGGCCTTCGGCCAGAATCAAAAGCAAAAGCCGCCCCTGGCCCGCCTGACGGTCAGCCCAAAATCCCGCGCACGATGAAGTACAGCAGCGAAGGCCCCAACAGGCAGCCCAGCCCGGTATGGAACGTCGCGGTCAACGCGCCGTACGGCACCAGCCGACGATCCGTCGCGGCAAGCCCCGCTGTCACGCCACTCACCGTGCCTGCCAACCCGCCAAACACCATCGCCGAACGCGGGTTGTCCAGGCCCATCCAGCGTGCGGCCATGGGGGTGCCGACCATCACCAGAATCGCCTTGATCAATCCGGTAGCGATCGACAGCGCCATCACGTCGGAGCTTGCGCCCAGTGCCGCACCGGTCACCGGCCCGACGATGTAGGTCACGGCGCCCGCGCCAATGGTGGTGATGCTCACGGCATCGCGATAACCAAACGCGTAGGCCACGCAAGAGCCGACAATGAACGGCAACACGGTGCCCAGAAACAACGAGAACGCACCGATCAACCCGGCCTTTTTCGCCTCGGTGGCCTGCACTTCAAATGCCGTGGCAACGATGGCGAAGTCACGCAGCATCGCGCCGCCCATCAGACCAATGCCCGAGAACAGTGCCAGGTCCGCCAGGCCTTTCTGGCCGCCGGTCATCACCCCGCCGACCCACGCCAGCACCAGGCCGATCACGATGGCGATGGCCGAGCCGTGAATGCGCCCGAAGGTCAGGCGCTTGGACAGCACTACGGAAATCCACATCACTACGCCAACCACGGCGAAGGCAGTGACCAGGCCCTGGCTGATCAAATCTTTCTGAATGAGATCCCACATATCAACGGCCTCCCACTGGGGAGACGGTCGGCGTGATCACCGCAGCGTCCGTGGCGACTTCGTCCTCACTGGGGAGTGGCGCGCCTTTGTTGTAGCGGCTGATCACGGCAATGGTGCAGCCACAGACAATCACCGAACCAATCGCAGCGATCACCGCAATCGGGCCGCCCTTCAGGGCCGTGACAACGTTTTGCTGGGCAGCCATGGCCACGACCACCGGAATGTACATCGCGCCCCAGAAGCCGACGCCCATTTCGCAGCCTTCGCTCATGCCGCCGCGTTTTTGCATATAGAGACGGGCGCAGATCAGCAGGATCATCGCGATCCCCACTCCGCCCACGTTGGATTTGACGCCCAGCAGCACGCCGAGCAAGTCACCGAGAATCACCCCCGCAAGGGTGCAGATAGCGAGTAACGCAACGCCGTAGATAACCATTGTTCTTGCCCTCAATCGTCGAAGTTGTTGTTTTTGTGTTCCTTCGAAAGCAGCAACCGTTTTTAGGGGTGGCGACGTTCCTCCTCTCGCGACAGCGTGCTCAGCGTATCCAGCCGGGCGCCCTGAAAGGCGACAGCCGATCCTTGTTCAAACACTTTTCGCGCCAGCCCCGTGAGCACGGTGCCAGGCGGCAATTCGATCTGCAGACGTGCGCCGCGCTCGTAGGCGGTCTGCACGGTGCTGCGCCAGTCGATGACCCGGCACATGTTGAAGGCCAGGTCGTCACGGATTTTGTCGGCAGTGAACAGCGGGCGAGCAGTGCTGCCGCTGAGGTACTTCAGGGTCGGCGCTTGAATCGAGACGCTGGCCAAGGCTTCGGCCAAGGTATGTGCAGGTTCGCTCAGCAGCTCACAGTGAGACGGCACGCTGACCGCCAGCCGTTTCGCTGCCGCTGCGCCCTGCTCTTTGGCCAGGGCCGCGACGCTGGCCATGGCCTGATCGCTGCCAGCGATGACGAACTGGTTATCGGCGTTGATGTTGGCGAGATACACCGGGGCCTTTTCGCTGTGAACCTGCTGAACCAGCGCTTCGACCGTACCTTGATCCAGACCAATCAAAGCGGTCATGCCATAGCCCTGTGGATAAGCGTTTTGCATCAACTCGCCACGCAGCGCCACCAAGCGCACGGCATCGGCAAAGCTCAGCGCCCCGCCAATCACCGCTGCCGGGTACGCGCCAATCGACAGACCGGCGACGTAATCAGGTTTGATGTCCTGAGCCATCAACAACCGTGAACAGGCGACGCCAGCAATCAACAGACACAGCTGAACCGCGCGGGTCGACTGCAGCGCCTGGGCGGAGTCCAGATCGAGCACGTCTTCATTCAAAGCATCGCTGGCTTCACGCAGGCACTCGCCGATAAGAGGATCGCTCGGCAGCCCGTGCAGCATGCCCGCCTGCTGCGCACCCTGGCCGGGAAACGCCCAGAAGCGGCTCATGCTGCGCACTCCTGAAGCTGCCAGGGGTTGCTCACCAACCGCGCGCCATCGTCGGCCTTAAGCAGCACTTGCCGCGCCGAACCTGCCCATTCACGCAAAGCGACTGCGCCGAATGGGGTTTGCAGTTGCAGGTCGATTCGGCAGATCGCGCCTTCCAGCGCTTCGACCAGCTCAGCAGCCAGTTCACGACGGAGGAACCGGTCGGCACGCAGGATCAGGTCCAGATCGCTGTCCTGATGCAGCACCTTGATGCCGGTCGCCAGCTCAAAACCCGCGCTGCCCGCGAGGCCCCACGGCAAACCCACGGCGTCGAGCCCCGGGCGAATCTGCTTCAGTGCACGCAAGGCAGGCCAATCGGTTTCGGCCTTATCCACAGCGGCCACCAACTGCTCAGGCTTAACCCGCCGGGCGATATCGGACAGCTTCATCACCGTGGCGAAACGCTGATCCCGAGAACGTCCGCGTACGCCCACTGCCACACAGCCCTCATCGACCTGCGCCCGACGCACCACGACCGGGTGCCCCATGCTCATCACCTCGATCACCCACGCCGGAGCGTCGGCAGGCAAGGCAGCCACAGGCATCCCCCACAACAGATCGTGGGGCTGCACAGGCAGGTCGAGGCTCATTACCACTGCGCCCGCAGCAGTTCGCGTACTTTCGAAGACGCCGCACGATTCGGCGCGCCCAGTCGCGAACTCAGGTCGTTGCCGCTGCCTTGAACGTCTTTGACTGCGGCAATCAGGCATTCCTGCACGGCGGTGATATCACCTGCGCAGGGATGCTCGATCTGACTCACCGAAAGGGTTTCCCAGAGCAGGCCAAGGCCTGCGAAGCTGTCGATGTCGTAGGCCATCGGCGGAATGCTCGCGGCGAGTTTTTCCAGCTCCTCGACGCTGCGCAGCGTGACCCGCGCCGCCGACGCCTTGCCCATGGCATGCACCATCACGCCGGGGTCGCGCAGGGCAATCAGGCGATTGGCCTGGTAACCATGAGCGAGAAACGCGCCTGACATCGCCTTACCCACCAGCAGACTGATCACCGGATGCCCGGCCAGACGCGCACGTGCGTAAGCATCCACCGCCCCGGCCAGCGCCTGATGAATGCCCAGGGCCTCTTCACGACGACCGTAAGCCTGGCTCGGCACGTCGATGATCGCGATCAGCGCGCGTTTCTGTGGGCTTTGTCGATCCAGCTCGATGGCAGCGTCCACAGCCTTTGCCAGACCCCAGCCTTCCAGCAGCCCGACTTCGCCGTTTTGCGCGCGAGGAAACCGGTTGTCCGCATCAGCGACAACGGCCAGGAACCGCGCAGGCTGATCGCCCAGTTGGCCGTCAGCGGCCTTCACCGACGTGGGCAGGCCGACGACCTCGGCAGCGCCCGCGCTCAGCGCGTTGAACCAGTTCAAACCACGGCTTGAGGCACTCATGGCTGTTCTCCTTGATACAGGCTGCGCACAGCGGCTGGGTCGATCTGCGACGTGGTGTCCAGCGCCGACAGACGTTGCAGGAACACGCCGTATTGGCTGCTGCGTTCCTGCTCGGGTGTGCCTTTTTGCAGCAACGTTTCCACCTGCTGCGAAATGGCCGCGATGTCGTCGGCGACGTAGGCGTCCACCAGGCCGCTGGCAAAGCGCTGTTCGCCGCCGGTCAGGCTCCAGATGAACGGCCGGTCGCGGGAGTCGTACTCTTCGATGCCCGCTTCCTGCTCGATCACTTGCGGGCCGTTCAGGCCCAGACGCGCTTCCTGCGTCACCACCAGATAGCTGCACAGCCCGGCGGCGATAGACATGCCACCGAAGCAACCGACGCTGCCTGCGACCACGCCGATCACTGGCTGATAGCGACGCAAATCAACGATGGCCGCGTGAATCTCGGCAATGGCGGCCAGGCCCAGATTGGCTTCCTGCAAACGCACGCCGCCGGTTTCCAGCAGCAAAACGGCAGCAGTCGGAATGCCCTTGCGATTGTCTTCGGCGGCCAGCTCCAGTGCGCCAGCCATTTTCGCGCCGCCGACCTCGCCCATGCTGCCGCCCTGGAAGGCGCCTTCGATGGCGCAAACCACCACCGGCTGCCCCCCAATCGAACCTTTGGCGACCACCACGCCGTCATCGGCTTGGGGCACCACGCCTTGCTTGGCCAGCCAGGGCGAGGTGATGCGGGCGAAGGGGTCGATCAATTCGCGGAAGCTGCCCTCGTCGAGCAAGGCGCGGGCGCGTTGTCGGGCGCCGAGTTCGACGAAGCTGTGTTGTTTCAACAAGCGCGTGCTGTCAGTCATGACCGATCTCCTCGAAGCCTTGCTCCAGACGCAAACGCACAACGCCCGGTGTCGCGCCGAAATCGTGGATGTCGATGCTCAGCGCAGGCGGGGTCTGGCCGTCGAACATGCGCTCGAACAGGTGCTGCCAGCGCGCCGAACTGCCGTTCACCGACGTCAGCACCTGAATCGTCAATTTGCCTGGCACACCGGGTTCGAGCAGCACTTCCAGGTCGCCCGAGCCGACACAGCCCACCAGCGCTCGGCCCAAGGGCGGCTGCCCGGCGGGGAATTCAAAGGACAAGGTTTCCATTTCAGCTATTCCTCGTTTCATCGCCGAGCGCAGGCTCAAGGCAATCGACAAACAGGCAGGCAGCGAGCAGATCGGCCGCGCCGCCGGGGGATGCGTTCAGGCTCAACAGGTGCTGATCCAGTTCATGCAAGGCGCGACGTCCGCTGAGGGTCGCGCTGCCGCCAGCATCCAGCACCTTTTGCGCGCCGTGCTGCATGGCCTGCAAACCCTGCTCGCCCGCGCGGTACAGCACGCAGGTGTCGGACAGCGTGGTCATGATCGCCAGCAACGCGTCGAGGCGGGCGTTCTGTTCGCCGTGGCCTGTGGCGCGGCTCTTTTTCAGTTGCGGCAGGCCGGTTTGCGTGACTGCCGGAAAGCCCATCTGCGCCTGTTCACGCGCGCCCATCACGCCGAATTTGCGCGCAACCTGAGCACCGTGGCTGTTGCTCGCAGGCTGATAGCGGTCTTCGATCAAGGCCAGACACCCTGCGCGCAAACCCAGCCCGGCGGGCGACAAATCCGACACATCGAGCGCCGCCGCCGTGACCAGCAAACCCAGCGCCCAGATCGCACCGCGGTGGGTGTTCACGCCCCCAGTGGTGCGCATCATGGCGACTTCGCCGTCACGCCCGATGCGGCCAATCGCTTCGCGCAAAGGCTGGCCGATTTCGCCGATCTCGATGGCCGCCTCGGCCATCTCTTTAAAGGCAGGCCACAGCGACAGCGCCGACGCGTGCATCAGGCCCAGGTGCAGGTCCTTGTGCGCGCCGCTGCTGCGACGGTCCACCAGTGCGGGTTTGGGCGACAGGTCGGCCTCGTCGATCAGCGCGTCCACCGCCAGGTCCGCCAGGCGCTCGGCCAGTGGCAGCGAACGCGGCGCTTCGTTGAATGCAACGTTGAGTGCACGCATCACCAGCTCCTGAATTTCGCAGGCGGGTTGTACAAACCACCGGACCACTCCACCAGCTCGGCGATGCTCTTGGCGGCCAGCAGTTCGCGGCTGGCGTCGGTGCGACGAATCCCTAAATCTTCAGGCAGCGCGATCAAGCCTTCGCGGCGCATGCGTGCGGTGTCTTTGGGGTTGTGGCGCAGGCCAATGGCCGTGACGCCCGCGACCGCTGCGATCATCGCCTGACGCTCTTCAAGGCTGCGGGCCTTGTACAGATAGGCGATGCCCTCCTCGGTCAGCAAGTGGGTCACGTCGTCGCCGTAGACCATGATCGGCGCCAGCGGCATGCCGCTTTTTTTCGCCACGTCGATGGCGTCCAGCGTCTCGACGAAGGTCGGTTTGCCGCCTTCCTGAAAGGTCTCGACCATCTGCACCACGAGCTTTTTGCCGCGCTCCAGATAGGCGTTGGTGTCCGGGTTTTGCTGACGCATGTCTAGCCATGCCGGGGTGCTGTGGCGACGACCGCGCGGGTCGTGGCCCATGTTGGGCGCGCCGCCGAAACCGGCGAGCCGACCACGGGTAACGGTCGAGGAATGACCATCGCCATCCACTTGCAACGTGGCGCCGATGAACAGATCCACGGCGTACTGCCCGGCCAGCTGGCACATCATCCGGTTGGAACGCATCGACCCGTCGCGCCCGGTGAAGAACACGTCCGGACGCGCTGCGATGTAATTCTCCATGCCCAGCTCGGTGCCGAAACAATGCACGCTTTCGACCCAGCCACTTTCGATGGCCGGGATCAGGGTTGGATGGGGGTTGAGGGTCCAGTTGCGGCAGATCTTGCCCTTCAGGCCCAGGGACTCGCCGTAGGTCGGCAGGATCAGCTCGATGGCAGCGGTGTTGAAACCGATGCCGTGGTTCAGCGACTGAACGTTGTGTTTCTCGTAAATGCCACGAATCGCCATCATCGCCATCAGCACGTGTACCGGCTTGATGTGGCGCGGGTCGCGGGTGAACAGCGGCTCGATGTAGAACGGCTTGTCAGCCACCACCACGAAGTCGACCCACGACGCGGGGATGTCCACGCGGGGCAGATCGCTGACGTCGTCCACCAGCTGGTTGACCTGAACGATGACGATGCCGTCGCTGAACGCGGCAGGCTCGATCAGGGCCGGGGTGTCTTCGGTGCTGGCGCCGGTGTAGATGTTGCGTGCCCGATCCGCCTTGAAGCCTGCAGACAGCACGTCGTTGGGAATCTAGTCGACCAGCAAGCGGGAATTCAGCTC